>JAYUCN010000468.1:0-10829 GCA_043740335.1 Planctomycetota bacterium | reverse complement strand
GCAAGGCCGGCGAGACCGACGAACAACTCGCCGACCGCGTGTTCGCCGACCGCGACAACCAGAGCGTGGTGCCCCTCGTGCTCGACGCCGAACTGACGGGCCCCGATGGCGTCGCGCGGTCCGGTCCCGTCGTCCGCGTCGAAGGCACGTTCGGCGAGACGGCGACGCGCCTGCGCGTGGAACTGGTCGATGTCGTGCTGCCGCACCCGAGCATCAATCCTGTGGTCACGGCGCGGCTGCTCGCAGACGGCTGGGCCGAGGACTTCTTCTGGGGCTTCGAGCGCATCGGCGCGCCCGACATCGGTGGCACGCACGGCTGCGTGCCGGAGGTGGTCGGCGACTACAAGATCCGCTTCTCGCTGCGCTCGTTCACGATGCTCGGCGATTCGCGCTTCCCCAAGTTCCTCGAGCCCCTGACCGCGGAGGCCAGGTTCACGATCAGCGGCGCCGTCGGCGCGTGGAGCCAGCCCATCGATGGCCTCGCCGCGCGCATCGCCGCAAGCTCGACGAGGGTGGCGCGCGACGGGTCGCTCGCGATCGCGGTCCAGCTGCACAACCGTTCCGCACTTGCCCGCAGCTACAACGTGCACGGCGTGACGATGGCCAAGGTGCCCCAGCCGTTCCACTTCGACCTGCTCATCGACGGCCAGGCGTGGACGCAGCGCGACGACCTCGAAACGATCATCCACCCCAATTCCATGTTCCTGCCCCAACCCACGGGCACCGTGCGCTCCGTGATCGTGCTCGCGGACCACTGGCACGATGGGAGCGAGCCCGCGGGCGGTGAGCCCAAGCGACCATCACAGCTCACCGGCAAGCACAGTGTCGCGATCCTCTTCCACTTCGAGCCGACGCTGTGGTCCGGCCCCGACGGGGAACTCTGGCAAGGCAAGGTCGAGACCCCGGCCGTCGAGATCGACTTCGGCGCGCCGCGTTGAGGGCGACGCGTTCACTACTTGGAGTGGGCCGCCGTGCACGCCGCGAGCGCGGCGAGACCGACGATGCCACTGTTTCGCCGGCTGCTGCGACAACGCACGGTTCCGCATCGCCGAGGTAGGCGGCGAAGGGGTGGACGGCGGTATCCGTGGGCAGAACCTCTGTGCCATGGGGCTCGGCCAGTGATGCACAGCGCCGTGCGGTGACCGAGAACAGGTCGCGGCTGGGGAGCGGTGTGTTGCGAGAGCGGGCGCCGGTACCGCGCCCCCCACTGGCGATCGTGCACGAGATTCTCGAGAAACCTGCAACCGGCAGCGCGTGCGGGGCACAGAGCGTCCGGCGAGTGTCGCGGGGAACGTTCCTCGAATCGAGCACGCCAGGTTCGCGAGTAGGGATCCCCTCAGGAGCACGGAGGGCTACTGAAATGAAGTACGCCGCGCTGCTTTCCGCCATCGATGTTGCCAACCAGGAGATGCGTGGCCGGGCAGCGGCAATCGCGAACTCCAGCCTGGTCGTCCGCAACTGGCTCGTGGGCGCCTACCTCGTCGAGTTCGAGCAGCGCGGCAGCGATCGGGCCAAGTACGGGGTTCGGCTGCTGGAGCAGGTGGCCCGCGACTTGCGAGCGTCCGGCTTGAAGGGGCTCGATCAGAAGACGCTGCGCGAGTGCCGGTCCGTGTTCCGGTGCTACCCGCAAGTGCGGCAGGCCCTGTTGCCGGAGATAGTCACTCCCGCCCTCCTGCGCAGTCTGCCCGCGCCGCCCGACGCCGCTTCCGGGGTGGCGGTAGTCAGCCCGTCAATTCGGGGTGCAGTGCGCCCCGAATTCCCCAAGGCCCTGCTCCCACACGTCTTGTTGCGGTTGTCCTGGAGCAAGCTGCGGGAAATCGTCCGCATCGACGATCCGTGGCAGCGTGCCTTCTACGAGCAGGCCTGCATCGCCGGGCGTTGGTCGGATCGCCAGCTGCGGCGCCAACTCGACAGCATGCTCTACGAACGCACTGGCTTCTCGACCGACCATGCGGCGGTGATCGCGCGCGCCCAGCCCGAACGCGCCGAGACCATCGACGACCTCGTCCGCGATCCCTACGTCCTCGAGTTCACCGGCCTCGCCCAGCGCCCGGTCTACCTCGAGTCCGATCTCGAGAGCGCGCTGCTCGAACACCTTCAGACCTTCCTCCTCGAACTCGGCGACGGCTTCTGCTTCGAAGCCAGGCAGAGGCGCGTCCGAATCGGCGATGAGGACGACTACATCGACCTCGTCTTCTACCAACGCCTCGTGCGCTGCCACGTCCTCCTCGACCTCAAGGTCCGCCGCTTCCGTCCCGCCGACGCCGGTCAGATGAACGCCTACCTGAACTGGTGGAAGGAGCACGGCATGGGGCCCGGCGACGCGGACCCGATCGGCATCATTCTGTGCAGCGATCGCGAGCAAGCGGCTGTGCAGTTCGCGACGGCCGGGATGGACAACCGTCTCTTCGTCTCACGCTACCTCGTCGCGTTGCCATCCGTGGACCGGCTGCGGGCGTTCCTCGAAGCCGACCGCGAGCGCATCGAGAGCATGATGGAAAGGTCGCGTGCGAGGAAGGTAACCAAAGGGCGGGGGCGGAAGGCGAAGCACGGGCTCTACGCGCAAACGTTCCAATTGGACGGCGCTGTCGTGCGTGCTTCAGCGGGTGTCGGCGGCGCGATCCACTGAGCGAACTCGATCGTCAGCGGCCGGACACGGCGGCGAGCCCGCGCGGCGCACCGTCCGAGTCGACGGCCGCGTTCCCTACTTCGATCTCGCCGCCATGCGCGCCGCGAGCGCGAGCATCGCCGTCGAGAACACGCGGCCGCCGGTCTCGCCCCAGACGCCGACCGGATCCCAGGAACCCGCGAAATTGCCGTCGCGCCGTTGGGACGTGCTCAGCGCTTCGGCGAGCTTCTTCTGCCACTCGGTCCAGTGGCGGCCGCCCATCTGGAACAGCGCGTTGGTCGCGTTGTACCAGTAGTACTCGTCGATCGAGCCGTTCTGCGGATCCCACACCGGTGGCTTGCTGAGGATCAGGTCGGCCGAGGCCTTCATGAGCGGCTTCTCCTTCGGGTCCTGACCCAAAGAGAAACGGCAGGACAGGCCGGCGGCGGTCATCGCCTCGCCTCTCTCGACCGGGAACCGCGTGGCGTGGTCGCCGGGATTGCGCGAACTGCGTTCGCCCTGCTTCGTGTAGCCCACGTGCCCCGTCGGGTCGCTGACCTGATCGAGCCAGACGGCACCGAGCTGCAGCGCGTTCTTGTCGACCTGGAGCTTCCAGAAATCACCCGACTTGCAAGCCAGGATGCACCAGCTCGTCACCGACGTGTCGTTGTCGTTGTCGCGCGGCTGGTAACGCCAGACCGCGAACGGGTTGCGGTGCGACTCGAGGTAGTCAATGCCGCGCTGGGCGTTGTCCTTGAGCAGCTCGTAGTTCGAGAGGCCGAACACCTCGCACATCGCGTAGGCGGCAATCGCGTGGTCGTAGATGAAGTCGTGCGAGGCATTGGTGCCGAACAGACCGTTCTCCTGCTGCTGCGCAACCAGCCACTTCACGGCCTTCTTGACGGCATCGCGCTGCGGACCCGAACGCATCGTGCTGCCGTCCGCCAGCAAGGCGAGCACGGCGAGACCGGTGACGCCGACATCGTGCGTGGCGCCGCCGGGGCCGTCGCTCGCCTGCCCCTCGGTGTCGTGCTTCATGAACGCGTCGGCATCCCACTTGCCGTCGTCGTCCTGATGCCGCGCGAGCCACGCCACGGCCTCGGCGCTTGCCTCGCGCATCGCCGCCGCCACCGCTGGTGACCCACCCGGTGACGACACGGCCCTCGCCCGAGACACTTCGCGCGGCGCCGAAGCTGCCGGATCGGGATCGGCATCGAGACGGACCCGGTGACGCAGCTCGAGCGAATCGATGTCGAACTGGTGCAGCACGCCGTCGTGCACGACGAACAAGTAGCGTTCCGTCGCCAGCATGGGGATCGCGCTCGCGGTTTTCGGTGGCGACGGCTCCTGCGGCAACGCGACGGCTGGGAACGAAAGGGCCGCACACAGAACGGCGGGAAGGGGACGCACGAGGGCAGGGAACATGCCGGAACTCCTTGGCCAGAAGGGGACCACGCCGCCAACGGTTCCCGGTGCGATCGGTTCAGTGACGGCACGGATTCCCGGCCGCCCGGACCTGCACGGACCTTGCCGAACCAACCGGGCTCTGGCCCAATGCCCGCAATGGACGCCGACGCCACCATCCGTTCGCTGCGCGCCGCCCTGGCGGCGAGCCCCGACAACGTGCCGCTGCGCCGCCTGCTCGCGGAGTCGCTGTTCACCTACGGTCACTACGCCGATGCTGAACAGGAACTGCTCGCCCTGCTGCGCCTCGAGCCGCGCGCCGAAGCCTCGTTGCTGCTGCTGGCGCGCGCCTACCGCGCGCAGAGCAAGAACTCGGCCGCCGCGGTCGTACTCGAACAACTCGTCGGTCAAGGCAGCCACCGCGGGCGCGTCGAGCTGGCGAAGCTGCAGCTCGCGGAATGTGAGGTCGAGGCCGCCGTGCGCAACTACCGGGCGGCCCTCGAAGCGGACCCGTCACTGCGTGACGCCGAGCTCAGCGAGCGGCTCGGGGTCGACCTCGCCCCTGCGGGCGACGACGCGGAGGTCGTCGATGGCCGCATCCGCAACACGAACGCGCGCGACGACGAGGCTGGCGCGAAACTGCGGCCCATCCGTTCCGACGTGAAGTTCGTGCACGTCGGCGGCCTCGCGAGGCTCAAGGACGAGATCCGGAAGAAGATCGTGCTGCCGATGCAGCGGCCCGATCTCTACAAGGCCTACGGCAAGAAGGTCGGCGGCGGCATCCTCATGTACGGCCCGCCCGGCTGCGGCAAGACGTTCCTCGCCAAGGCCACCGCAGGCGAAGTCGACGCGAGGTTCCTCAACGTCGGCATCCACGACGTGCTCGACATGTGGATCGGCCGCAGCGAACGCAACCTGCACGACATCTTCGCCACGGCGCGCCAGCACAAGCCGTGCGTGTTGTTCTTCGACGAGGTCGACGCGCTCGGCGCCAGCCGCGGCGACATGAAGCACAGTGCCGGCCGGCAGACGATCAACCAGTTCCTCGCCGAGCTCGACGGATTGCAGGCCGACAACGAAGGGCTGCTCGTGCTCGCGGCGACCAACGCACCGTGGCACATGGACAGCGCATTCCGGCGGCCGGGCCGCTTCGATCGCGTGATCTTCGTGCCGCCGCCCGACCAGGAAGCGCGCGCCGACATCCTGCGGCTGCTGCTGGCGGGCAAGCCACAGGAGAACGTCGACGTCGACGGCATCGCCAAGAAGACGGAGCGGTTCTCCGGCGCCGACCTGAAGGCGCTCGTCGACCGCGCGATCGAGAGCAAGCTCGACCTGGCGATGGCGAGCGGGCTGCCCGAACCCCTGCGCACGAAGGACCTGCTCGCGGCGGCGAAGGCGCAGAAGCCGACGACCGCGGAGTGGTTTGCGACGGCGAAGAACTACGTGCTCTACGCGAACGACGCGGGGCTCTACGACGACTTGAAGGACTACCTCAAGCTGTGACCGACGAGGTGCAGCGCGCATGGGAGCTGGTGTGTCTGCGGCGGCCGAAGGAGGCGGCAGCCGCGGCCCTGCGGCACCTCGAGCAGGATCCCGGGAGCGTACGTGCCCTGACGGTGCTGGGTCGCGCGCAGCATTCCCTTGGCCGGTCCGCGGACGCCATGGCGACCCTGGCACGAGCGCTCGCTGCGTCCCCAGACCAAGCCTATGCCCACTACGTGCTCGCGTGGGTGCGTTACGAACTCGGCGCGATCGCCGAGGCCGAAGCAGGGGCACGTCGCGCACTCGACCTTGATCCGCGATTGGCGAGCGTGCACGAGCTGCTCGCGTGCATCGCGCAGCACCGCGGCGCGTACGACGATGCCCTGCACGGATTCGATCGTGCCCTCGAGCTCGAACCTCGCAACGCAGGCTTCCATTTCGCTCGCGCCCGCCTGCTGCGGATCATGGGCAAGCCGGAGGATGCCTTCTTGGCTGCAAGCGCCGGCCTTGCCTGCGATCCAGAACATGCACGTCTGCTGCTCATGCATGGCCAGCTCAGCCTCGCTCGCGGCGACGTTGGCAACGCGGTCGACAGCTTCTCGGCCGCCTTGCGTGCAGATCCTGCGAACGAAGAGACACGCGCGGCCCTGCTCACGGCCCTGCGTGCGCGCAGCCCGTTCTATCGCGCAGCTCTGCGGTGGCTGCCGCGACTCGGTCCGCCTGACCGCCGGCTGTGCCTCTTCATCTGTGCTTGCGGTCTGCCCGCTCTCGTTGCCGACGTGCTCGGGGCGAAACGGTACGAACCGGTCTTGTTCTCGATCGTCGTGCTCGTGTTGTTGCCAGCTCACGTGACCAACGTGCTGCTGCTGTCGCACCCCCTCGGCAGACGGCTCCTCGACCGCGCCTCTCGCATCGTGTCGCCCATCGTCTGCACGACCGCACTCGCGGCGGCGGTGCTGTCGAGCTGGGCCTGGTGGATCGACTCGCCACCGCTGCACCGCCAGTCGATCGAGATCATCGAGCTGACGTTCCTCTTCGCGTTCTTTCATTTCCTGTTCTCGGCCGCCAAGGCGGAGAAGCAGCCAGCGAAGCGTTGACCGCGGTCGGAGCATTGCCCCGCTCCCGCAGGTCGGCACACTCACTGGATGGACCTCGACGCCCGCTGGAAGCGCGCCACCCTGCTGTTCGATCAGGGGCGATGGGACATGGCGATCGCCGAGTTGCGCGGGTTCCTGACGCAAGCACCCGACCACGCGCCTGCACACGCCCTGCTGGCCTACGCACTCGCCCAGCACGACGAACTCGATGCCGCACTGCAGTCTGCACAGCAGGCGGTCACCGTCGACCCCGAGCTCGACTTCGCGTTCGGCGCGCTCGCGACGGTACTCCTGCTCCGCGGCGACCACGAGGCGGCCGCCGCGGCGATCCGGCGCGCGATCGAACTCGACCCCAACGAAGTCGACCACCACAGCACGCTGGCACAGATCCTGCTGGCGCAGAAACGCTGGAACGAAGCGCTCGCCTCAGCCGACACCGGACTGCAGCTCGAACCGCAGGACACCAACTGCCTCAACCTGCGATCCCTCGCGCTGACGAGGCTCGGCCGCGGCGGCGAAGCCACGGACGCGGTCGACGCCTCGCTTGCGCACGACCCCGACAATCCGTACACGCACCAGGCGCGCGGCTTCGCACTGCTGCACCGAGGCGATGCGAAGGGTGCCCTGCACCACTTCCAGGAAGCGCTGCGCCGCGATCCCACGCTCGACGGCGCGCGCGCCGGCCTCGTCGAGGCGCTGAAGGCGAGGAACCCGCTCTATCGCGTCGTGCTGTCCTGGTTCCTCTGGCTCGAACGGTTCTCCGGTCCGCGCCAGGTCCAGATCATGATCGGGCTGTGGTTGGCGGCGCGCGTCGGCAGTGGCATGTTGCGCGAAGCCAGGCACACGACCGCCGCCGGCATCGTCAGCTTCAGCTGGCTCGGCTTCGTGCTCCTGATGTCCTGCGCGGTACCGCTGTTCAACCTGCTCCTGCTCGTGCACCCGATCGGCCGACACGCGCTCGAACGGCGTGCGCGCCGAGACGCGATCCTGCTGGGACTCTGCGTGCTGGCAGGCGTCGGCGTCGGCCTGCATGCGTGGTTCGGCGATGCCTCCTGGTCGGAGAGCGGCTGGAGCTTCTGGCTCTTGTTCCTGCTGCCCGTTGCCGGCGTCGGCCTGTTCCATCCGGGCTGGGGGCGCCGAACCCTGCAGGGGTTCTGCGCCGCCACCTTCGCCTTCTGGGTGTGGTGGTGCACCCGCCTGCAGGTCCTCGTCGCCGACGTGAACGCGCAGGCCACGAACCACATGTCGCAAGGCGAACTGGAACAGCGATTCGGACACCTCCTGGTGCCCATCCGGGAACACACCTCGCTCTACCCCGACCTGCTCATGGCCATCGCCCTCAGCACCTGGTTCGTCCTGCTGGCACCGAAGGGACGTCCGCGTCGGCGCCGCGCGTGATTCCATGACCGCAGCCCAGCAACCCCCTTGAACCTTGGCCGCGCCGTCGCAATCCTGGTTCCCCCAACTCCCCCCGCAAAGCCCAACGCACCATGTCCGCGACCGTCGAGAAGCACGTTTTCCAGGCCGAAGTCAACGAGGTCCTCTCGCTCGTCGTCAACTCGCTCTACTCGCACCGCGAGGTGTTCCTGCGCGAGCTCGTCAGCAACGCCGCCGACGCGATCGACCAGCTCAACTTCAAGGCACTCACCGACCATGCGCTGCTCGGCGACGACAAGGAGCTGCGCATCGAGCTGATCCGCGACGAGAAGGGCGGCACGCTGACGATCCGCGACAACGGCATCGGCATGACACGCGAGGAACTCATCAGCCACCTCGGCACCATCGCGCGCAGCGGCAGCAAGAAGCTCATGCAGTCGCTCTCGGCCGAACAGAAGAAGGACCTGACGCTGATCGGCCAGTTCGGCGTCGGCTTCTATTCCGCGTTCCTCGTCGCCGACTCTGTCACAGTGATCTCGCGCAAAGCCGGCAGCGACGAAGCGTGGGTCTGGGAGAGCCAGGCCAAGGGCGACTTCGAAGTGCGGCCCGGCCAGCGCGCCGGGCGCGGCACCGACGTGATCCTGCACTTGAAGGACGACGCCAAGGAGTACGTGCAGGAATGGCCCGTGCGCGAAGTCGTGCGCAAGTACAGCGACTACGTGCGCTGGCCGATCCGCATGGAGGTCGAGCGCGGCTCCGAGAAGGACAAGAAGACCGAAGTGCAGACGCTCAACCAGGCACGCGCCCTGTGGACGCGCAAGAAGACCGAGATCGAGGACGACCAGTACAAGGAGTTCTACAAGGCCGTCTCGCACGACTGGCAGGAGCCGCTCGCGTGGACGCACTTCAAGGTCGAAGGCGCGCACGAGCTCACGGGCCTGCTGTTCCTGCCTTCGAAGGCTCCCTTCGACATCGTCGAACGGCGCAAGAGCGGCGTGCGCCTGTTCGTGAAGCGCGTGTTCATCATGGACGACGCGCAGGAGATCGTGCCCGAGTGGCTGCGCTTCGTGCGCGGCGTCGTCGACAGCGAAGACCTGCCGCTCAACGTCTCGCGCGAGATCCTCCAGAAGGACGCGACCACGCGCTTCATCAAGAAGCAGGTCGTCGGCAAGACGCTCACGCTGCTCGAAGAGATCGCCAACGAAGGCGAGGTCGAACGCGAGGTCGATGGCGAGAAGACGAAGGTGCGCCGCTACGAGACGTTCTGGACCGAGTTCGGCCGCATGCTCAAGGAAGGCGTCTACCACGACCACGAGTCGCGCGACCGCCTGGCGGCGCTGCTGCGCTTCCACAGTTCGCACGCCGACGGCTGGCACGGCCTCAAGGACTACACGGGCCGCATGCCCGCTGACCAGAAGTCGATCTACTACGTCGCCGCCGACAGCCTCGCGACCGCGAAGTCGAGCCCGCACATCGAGGCGCTCAAGAAGAAGGGCTGCGAAGTGCTGCTCATGACCGACTCGATCGACGAGTGGATCGTCGACGCGCTGCGCGAGTTCGACGGCAAGCCGTTCGTGTCGGCCGCGAAGGGCGCGCTCGATCTGCCGGAGACCGACGCCGAGAAGCAGAAGAAGGAAGCGCAGCAGAAGGAACTGGCCCCGCTGCTCGAGCGCGTGCAGAAGGCGCTCGATGTCTGGGTCAAGACGGTGCGCGTGACCGACCGCCTGACCGACTCGCCGGCGTGCCTCGTCAGCGACGAGCACGGCATGAGCGCGCGCCAGGAGCGGGTCCTGCGCGAGGCTGGCCACGAGGTGCCGGCGCAGAAGCGCATCCTCGAACTCAATGCCGAGCACCCGGTCGTGCAGAAGCTGCAAGGACTCGGTGACGAGGTGCAGTTCGCCGACTGGTCGCTGTTGCTGTACGACCAGGCATTGCTGGCCGAAGGCACGCTGCCGCCAGATCCGGCCGCGTTCAGCAAGCGCCTCGCGGCCCTCATGGCGAAGGGCTGAGGACTGTTGGGTCGAGTGGTGCAGTCCTGGCCGCCGCATGGGAACCACCGGAACCAGAGAGCCCCTCTTCCGCACTGCAGTCTCGCGTGCAATGATCCGCTCGTGACAGTCACGACCGAGCAGACGCTGGCGACCCTGCGAAAGCGCGCCGCGGCAGCTCGCGCGGCTCGCGAGGCCGTGGCCGCGGACGTGCGCTCCCGCGTGGTCGAGCACATGACGGCGCAGTTGCCGCCCGGCACCTCAGCATGGCTGATCGGTTCTCTGGCATGGGGAGGATTCGGCGAACGCAGCGACATCGATGTCGTCTTGCAAGGTGCTTCCCCCGAGCAGGCATGCCGACTCGAAGTCGACCTCACGCGCGCGCTGCGCCTGCCGGTCGACATGCTCCGTTTCGAGGAGTTGCCCGACTCGTTCCGCGAGCGAGTCGTGCAGCAAGGGATCCGTCTGGATGGCCGGTGACCCACAGACCCTGACGCGGCTCGCGCGCCTGCAGTCCGAGGTCGCGATCGATGCGCGGGCCTTGCAGGCGCGCGCCGACGAGATCGGCAGCCTGCTCGGCGTCTGGCGCAGCCGGGCAACGCTCGGCCGCGCCGATCTCATGCTCGTGGCCATGAACCTGCACGGCTACTACACGGCCCTGGAGACCTTGCTCGAGCGCATTGCCCGGCTCTTCGACGAGAACGTGCCTGCCGGTCCTTCATGGCACATCGAGCTGTTGGCGCAGATGCAGATCGAAATCCCCGGGTTGCGCCCGCCGGTGATCGATCCCGCCGTGGTCGATGATCTGCACGAGCTGCGCAAGTTCCGACACTTCTTTCGCAATGCCTACGTGCTGGAGTTCGATCCGGAACC
>JAYUCN010000467.1:0-4481 GCA_043740335.1 Planctomycetota bacterium | reverse complement strand
CGAACTGGTCGCAGCACCGTGGGGCAGTTCCTCGTCGATGACTTCGCGCGACAGGACGACCGTGGCCCGCGGGTGTGGAGTGAGCGTCGATGGTCGTTCGCGTCGTTCGAGCGTGAGGCGGGTCAGTCCGATGGCGATAGTCTGTCCGACCTGCAGCGCGCTCTGCTTGGTCGCTCGCCCATCGAGCAGGACCGGATTGCTGCCGCCGAGATCCTGGAACCGGAACTCGTCGCCGTGCCGTTCCAGCAGAATGTGCTTGCGGCTGACGGTGGGATCACGCAGCGGAATGGTGCAGTCCGGCGATCGCCCGATGGTCCAGCGTTGCCCGGTGAGTGGCACGGTGCGAACCGAGCCATCACCTAGGATGAGCAGGCGGAAGCGGGGTTCGTTGCTGGATCTGTCAGGCGACTCCAATCGGGGCTCCCCAGGGCAAGTTGCCGCAGTTTCCGGAAACCGGAGATCGATTGCAAGCTCTCGGTCTTCAGTCCGGAAATCGGAGAAGGTGGATTGACGCCCTGGCGGCGGCACATCTACCCTGCGCGCCGGTCGGAGGGAGTCAAGTTCGTCGTGCGGGCAACCCCTCGTCAGCCATTCTCGAGTTGGCCTTGCTCATGCGTCAGGGTCCGCGGTGCCGATAGGCGACGCATGTGGCTGTGGATCACCCTGGGCTGGGGCGCACTCGCATTGGTTGCCGCAGCGCTGCACCATCGCCTGCGCATGGCCGTGCCGACGCATCCACCGGAGTTGGCGGCGTTCATGGTCCGGTTCGAGACGGAACTCGCGCAGGCCCATCCGGCCGTGGTGTTCCTGGGCATGTTGCCCGATCGGCTCGCCTGCCTGCTGCGTGTCGATGGGCAGGAGACGCCCGTAGCGCTGCACGATGCGATCCGCCATGCGCAGGCGTTCCCGGACGGCTTCTCGCGCATGGTGGCGCGCCTGGTCGCGGACATTCGCGAGGTCGGCCTGGATCGCGTGCACGACCTCGACTTTGCCGCCGCCGCACCCCTCCTGCTGCCGCAGGTGCGCACCCGCGCCTGGCTCGAAGCGCAGGGCAGTTTCGGCGATTCGGCCCTCGTGCACACTGCGCTCAACGACGAACTGGTGACCGTCTACGTCGTCGACGAACCGCACACCATGGTGTTCGTGTGTCGCGCCCACATGCGACACTGGCGCAAGACCGAAGCCGATCTGCACAACCTCGCACTGGCGAACCTCAAGCACCTTGGCACCGAAGGTGTGCAGGCGGCGAAGGGGGCGACGGAGCCGGTGTTGCTGCAATCGGGCGATGGCCTCGACGCGTCCCGCGTGCTCCTGCTGGATCAGGTGGAAGGCTTGCTCGTGGCCATTCCCGATCGCGACACGCTCTGGGTGGGACACGACCAGGGTCAGGATCTCGAGCAACTCATGGCGGTGACCGCAGCCATTGCGGAGCAATCGATGTACCCGGTGTCGCCACACCTGTGGCGCGTCAGGGACGGTCGGCTCGAACCTCTGCCAGCGCCTCGTTGAGCACGATTGGATCCTTGGCCGGAACGTCGAAGCGCTGACGTCGGTCCAGCACGATCGGATCGCACAATTCGTACTGACCCGCGCCGAGCAGCAGGCTCTGCGGCGACCCCGTGTGGAACGAGATCCCGGTTGCGCCGTGATGCATCGGCAACCAGTGCGGATCGTCGACCCGCACGAGGCGCAGCGGCGCCACGCGTGTGGCATTCGGGGGCACTTCGAAGCGAACGGCGGTCACTGCGACCTCGAGCGCGACTTCGGCGATGGCTTCGTTGCCGATATGGACCTGGGTTCTGGCGAGGTAGCCATGGCGAGCGAAGGTGCGCGAGGTTGCCAAGGTCACGACGAGGTCGTCGTTGCCATGCGACCAGGAACTGACCAGCCAGCTGCCATCCGGCGCTGCGGTAGCGTTCGTGAGTGGGGTCCAGACGAAGTCCGCACCGGTCTCGGCCGCGAATGTGGCGACGCCAGTCGAGTCGCCGCGCAGTGCTTCGGGCAGGTTATGCACGCGGATCGGGACCGAGACAACCACCCCGGGTCCGGGCGTCATCCCCGCATCGACGGCTTGCCGCGCGAAATCCGGGTCGGCGGGCAGTCGTTCGGGTGCGCTTGGTCGTTGCCGGTCGCCGATCACGGCAGGAGTGGCAACCGTGCGCATCGGGCCGCGACGCAGTGCGAGCAGCGTGCTCCACCCGGCAATGCCGATTCCCAGTGCGAGCAACAGGGAAGCGAGCAGCGTGGCGAGGAACCGAATGGGCGTCTCCGGGATGCGGTCCGAGCGGGGCTGCAGTCTACCGGGGGATGCCGTTGGCCGGACGATTCGTGCGGTTGGGAACCACGATCGGGCTCGTTGCCGCAGCCACTTTGCCTGCGGCGACGACCACCGACTGGTCGGCGCCGCCGACCACGAGCGTCGTCGTCGTGCGTTCGCGGCCGCGCACCGTGAGGACGAGCAGGTAGTTGCCCGGCTTCAGCGTTTCGAAGCGGAACGTGCCGTTCTGCAGGCGCGCGTCGAACGTGGTGTTCTCGCGTTGCCAGTTGTTGAGGTTCTCCGGCAGCTCGGTGAGTCCCGGCAACAGGGACACACGGCCGTTGAGCTCGGCCGGGTTGCCACCGTCGTCGCGCGTGACCGTCCCCTGCAGATTCTGGGTCTGCAAGACGAGGTTGCGTTCGGTCGTGGTGTCCGCATTCACTTGCAGGATTTCCTCGTGCAGGAGGCCGCCGCGCCGCCCGGCTTGCACGCGCAACCGGTAGTTGCCGGCCGGTACGTCAGCAATCGAGAAGCGGCCCGATTGGGCAACGGCACCCTGGAACGACCGTCCAAAGCCGCCGAACATCGCGCCGCGTCCACCCGGGCCACCGCCACCACCGGGCCCGCGCCCGCCAATGGGGTTGTTGTTGGCCGTAGCGCCCGTCTCGTCTTGTCGCACGAGCTCGATCTGAAAACCGGTGGCGGGGGTACCGTTGTGCAGCACGGTGCCCGCGACGATGCCGACCTGCGGGCGCGTTACCGTGACGTCCAGCGTCGCGACCTCTGCTTTACGCACGGTCACGTCGGCGACCAGCGAGCCATCGAGGAACTGTGGCCCGAGCTCGCGCATGAGTTCCTGCGGGGAGCCGAGGAAGCCTCGGACCACGTAGGTCCCTGGCACGAGCCCCTCGATGCGGTAGGTACCATCGGGACCAACGCTGACGCCGTTCCAGTTGCCGCCGCCCCCGCCACCCTGGCCACCACCGCCGCCATTGCCGCCGCCGCGACCGCGACCGAAGAGCGCGCCCAGGCCACCGCCTTGGCCGCTGCCGACCGGCACCGCGGCGACGCGCGCTTGCTGGAACTCGCCTTCGCGCAGGCCACGCACGTTGCCCGCGATCGAACCCAGCGCGCCGAGTCGCAGCTCGAATCCCGACCGGTCGGTCTGCAGATCGAACGGTTCGCCGGTCACGGTCGCGAAGCCGCGGGCCTCGGCGCGCAATCGATAGCTGCCGCGCTGGGCGTGCTTGATGACGAACACACCTTCGGCGTCCGTCGTTGCCTCGAGGGTGGTCTGGACGCCGGCGGCCTTCTGCATGAACTCGCGTCCCATCGCTTCCAAGTCAAGGCCGTTGCCAGCCGGATCGGCGCCATTGCCCCTGCCGCGGCGGCGCGGGCTGATTTCGTCGGCGGTAGCCGCGCGCAGTTCGACGCGCGCGTTGCGGACGGGTGCACCGGCCTCGTCGAGTACGGCACCGGCCACGAAGACGCCCGGATCGAGCGCGATCACCAGGTCTGGGGGCACGGCACCGAGGCGCAGTTCGAGCTCGGCCGATCGATACCGCGCGTGGTTCGGTGACTGCACAGCTACCTCGTAGATGCCCTCCTGCAGTCCGGTCGCCACGAACGTGCCACCGAGGTGGCGTTCGGGACGACCGAGGTCGCGGCCGTTGCCGGGGCGGCCACCACTGTTCTCGCCATTGCGGTCGCCTTGGCCCTGCGGGCCGCCCCGCCCTGGGCGGCGATCTCCACTTCCACCCATCGAATCGCGCAGGGCTTCGATCTGGCCGCGGATCTGCGTTCGCGTCGCTTCGTCGATGTTGCCTTCGCGCACTCGCGCGATGAGGTCGTTCACGTTCGCACTGCCTTGACCAGGTTGTGGCAGGCCGCGCACCCGCAGGGGGCGCACCGCGAACATGGTCACGGGGGAACCGTCGGTATCGCGCACCGTGCCCGTGATGCGCAGGCCGTCTTGCAGAGTCACGTAGATGGGCTGCCCCAAGGTCGGATCGACGGCGCTCTGTTGGAAGTCCAGATAGCCGTCGGCGCTCGCTTCGAGGCGCATCGGTCCGCCGGGCAGATGCTCGAGGAAGAACCGACCTTGCTCGTCCGTGGTTGCCCGATGGTCGCGCCCGCCGGGGCCACCACCCTGCCAACCGCCGCCGGGGCCGCCGCCTGGACCGCCACCGCCCGGACCGCCACCACCGGGGCCGCGGCCGCCGCC
>JAYUCN010000466.1:0-10848 GCA_043740335.1 Planctomycetota bacterium | reverse complement strand
CGCGCGCGAACTTGACGGCGTTCTCCACGAGCGCCTGGCAGGCACGTCGCAGGTCCGCCCGGTCGGCGAACAGGCTCTCCTCGTTCGCTTCGACGTCGAACCGCAGTTCGATGCGGCGATCGCGCGCCGGCTGTTCGAACGGCGCCAGCAGGCCGGCCGCGAACTCGGCCACGGGGATGACTTCTCGATCCCGCCCGTAGTCCGCCGACTCCAGGTTGCCGAGATTGATGAGCTTGTCGATCTGGTGCTCGAGCCGCACGGATTGCTCGCGGATGGATTCGCAGACCCGGTGCTGGCGCTCGCTCAGGGTGCCCAGGGTGCCCTTGGCCATCATCGTGGCGAAGGTCTTGATGCCCGTGAGCGGGGTCCGCAGCTCGTGTGCCACGATCGACAGGTACTGATTCTTGAGCTGGTCGGTCTTGAAATCCGCGGTGACGTCCTTCAGCACCGTCAGGATGCCGGCCGGTTGGCCGCGATGGTCCAGCACGCGGCTCGTGATGCACCTTATGTAGAGCAGGTCCTGCTCGCTGTGGTGCACCTCGACCGTCTGCACGACCTCCTTCTGCTGGAGCAGGCGTGCATGGTCATCGGCCAGCGTCTGCACGAGATCCCGGCGACCCTGCAGGGCCGTCATGGGTTTGCCGATCGCGACGAACGACTTCGTGCCGAGCAGATCCTCGGCCACCGGGTTCATCAACGTGACGTTGCCGGCACGGTCGACGAAGACGATGCCGTCCATGAGGTTGGTGATGATGGTCATCATCCGGGACAGCACGCCGAACCCAGCCGTGCTACTTGGCCTTCTTGATCGCCTGCAGCGCGTCGTCTTCCTTCTCGAAGATCGCCAAGTGCTTGGAGATCCGCATGATCTCGAAGATCTTGACGATGAACGGCTTGATGTTGCTCAGGTAGAGCTTGCTGTTCCGCGACGACGTCACGTTGTTCGCCACGATGATCAGACCGACTCCGCAGGAGTCGATGATCTTGACGTTGTCCAGGTTCAACACGAAGTGCTGGAAGCCGTCCTCGATCTTGCTGTTGATCGTCTCCTTCAGCGATTCCTTCAGTGAGTCTGTGACGTAGAAGTTCAGACTGCGGTCGTTGAACGAGATGATGACCGTCTTGTCGTCCTTGAGCGCGGTGACCGACAGTCCTTGGCTCTTCTTTCCAACGATTTCCATGGCGTTCCTCGGTGAGGCGCGTGCCCAGTTCTGCTGCACGCGCCTCCTGTCAATCGGTCGTGACCCGAACCGAAGTTGAGAAGGCGAGGAGAAAAAGTGCCGGCGTGAGGCCGCTGGCAGGCGCGCGGAACCCTCTTGACCTGGCGGGTGGGCGGAAGCCACGACCGCACCGACGCGTCAGGTGCCTTGTTCGCACGCGGCTTCGGCAGCCCCGTAGCGCATGGCGACGTTGCTACGGCCGATTTCCGTCAACAAGCGCGGGCTCTTCTTCAGCCCCATCTGGTTCGCCTTGTTCGCCACGCTCGTGACCGAGCGGCCGATCTCGCGCGCAACCGTCAGGTTGTCGTGATCGGCGTACAGCGCCTCGAGGCGCTCGATCTGCGCAGCGGTCCAGCGGGGCATCGGCGGCCGCACCGCGGCAGCCGCGGCTACCCCGCCGTCGCGAGCCACGCTCGCGGCGAAGCGCTTGTCCTTGGCCAGGCAGAGTCGACGCGCCATGGCGGTGAGGTCGCTCTGCGGGCGCAGGAGACAGATCACGAGATCCTGGTCGCGGCGGGTGCCGTAGAGATCCTTCAGCAAATGGATCTCGGCGCGCGTCCACCGGCCGCTGTGCAGACGGTCGCGCAATTGGGCAGAGCGCCGCTTCACCTCGGCGACAGGCCGCCCGAGCATCGGGCCCAGGAGGCGCGGGTCGACGGCGCCCCAGGAATCGCGCAGCCGGATGTCGTCGCTCTCCGTCCAGTCGCCCCGCCGCGCCGGCACCCGCAACAACTCCATCGCCTTGCGCAAGACGCTGGCTTCTGACCGCCGCAGCAACGACGAGGTCTGTTCGACACCGCGACGCGGCAACAGCTGCCGCAACCGTTCGAGTTCCTGCACGGCCCAGTTGCCGCGGCGAAGAGGCCGTTCGTTCAAGGCGAGACCTCCTCCGCACCACCCGCCAGCAGGTGGTGCCAGCGGCCCTGGATCTCGTCCTGCACGAGTTGCCGCACCAACGCGGTGGAGTGCATGGCCAGCGCGCGGTCCGCCAGATCGCGGCACTCCGTCAGTGTGAAGCTGCGGAGCATCAGCTTGACCCGCGGCAGGAACACGGGCGCCATCGAGAGTTCGCGGTAGCCGAGCCCGAGCAGCAGCGGCGTGAACCAGTGATCGCCTGCGATCTCGCCACAGATCGAAGCGCTCTTGCCGGCGGCGTTGGCGGCGTCGGCGATCTGCTTCAGCACACGCAGCACCCCCGGATGGAACGGGTCGTACATCTTGGCCACCCGCTGGTTGTCGCGGTCGATCGCCAGCAGGTACTGCACCAGGTCGTTGGTGCCCACCGAGACGAAGTCGACCACCGGCAGCACGTCGGGCAGCACCGCTACGAGCACCGGCACCTCGACCATCACTCCCAACTCGATCTGCGAGTCGTGTGCGATACCAGTCGCACGCAGGTCAGCCACCAGCTGGTCGAGCACTTCGCGACAGCGCACGACCTCGTTGCGCGTGCTCACCATCGGCAACAGGATGCGTGCGTGGCCCAGAGCACTCGCGCGCAGGATGGCTCGCATCTGCGAATACAGGATGTCGGGCCAATCGAGGCAGAGCCGGATGCCGCGCCAGCCGAGCACCGGATTCCGTTCTTCCGGCATGCGGAAGTAGCCCAGCGGCTTGTCCCCGGCGATGTCGAGCGTGCGGAACGTCACGGGCTTGCCTTTGGCTCCTTCCATCGCGCGGCGATACATCGCGACCTGCTCGTCTTCGGTCGGGAACTGCCGCCGCTCCATGAACGCGAACTCGGTCCGGAACAGACCGATGCCGGCGATCGTGTCGACCTCGAGGCTGTCGAGATCGCGCACACCCTCGACGTTCGCCATGAGTTGCACGTGCGTGCCATCGGGCGTGACCGAAGGCTGGAACCGCACCTCGGCGAGACGCCGTTCGACGCCGTGTCGTTCGCGCAGTCGCCGTTCGTAGTCGTCGAGCTGGTCCCGCGACGGATCGAGGATCACGAGCCCCGCGTCGCCATCGACGATCGCCCGCGTGCCGGTGGTCGACTCGAGCATGATCTGCTCGATGCCCACCACCGCCGGAATGCCGAGCGAGCGAGCGAGGATGGAACCGTGCGAGTACTTGCCGCCGTGGGCGGTGACGATGCCGCGGATGTGGGCGCGATCCAGGATGCCCGCGTCGCTGGGCAGGAACTCCTCCGCCGCGAACAGGTAGTCGATGCCGTTGGCCGTGTACTTCGACCGCTCGGTCGCGAGCAGCGCCCCGACCAGTTGTCGACCGATGTCGCGCAGGTCCGCGGCCCGTTCCCGCATCGACGCGTTCTCCATGGCGGCGAACACGCCCTCGTAGCGGGCGATGACCCGCTGCAGCGCCACTTCGAGGTTCACCCCGTGGCGGTGGACCTCGTTCTCGACGTCGCTGCGGAAGGTCTGATCGTGCAGGATCGCCAACTGCGCATCGTAGATGCGGACGTCGTGCGTGCCGATCGCACCCGTCAGCTCCTGTTGCAGCGCCACCAGGTTGTCCGTGACTTCGGCGATGGCGCCGGACAGGCGGCCCTTCTCGACCGCCACCGCCTCCGGTGGCACCTTCCACGTCGGAATGTGGTCCAACGTGGTGTGGAACTGGACGACCGGCGCGATCGCGACACCGGGAGCTGCAGCGATGCCTTTGAGTTTGCGAGCCATCCGTGGCACGAGGTTTTCGGGGACGGTGCCGCACTTTGCAACACGCGTGCTTCATCTCGCCATGTCCGTATGCCGATCGATGTCTCGAGCCCGACGGAACCACCATGAAGCGACCGACCGACAGCCGGACGACCGACAGCCTGCCGAGTTTCCTCGACGTCAACAACGAGGTCGAAGCCATTCCAGCCGACGCGCCCGCCAACGCGGAAATGGGGAGCACGGCGAGCGACACGACAAGTCCGCCAGCGGACGCCCTGTCCACCGACAACGGTCCGGAGCCGGCGACGATGGCACCGCCGGCAGCGACGCTTGCTCAGCCGTCACCCCGACCCCGGCTCGGGCGCTCACCAAGACAGCGAACGCCCGGCAAGCGCCTTTCCATGCTCGCCATGGTGATCGGTGCTTTGTTCTGCGCTGGTTCGATCGGCCTCTGCATCGTCCCCGGCGAGCCGGCGGCCGAACTGGCGCAGAAGCCCCTGCCACCACAGAGCCTGTTGGTGCTGGGCACCATCCTCTTCGTGGCGGGCGCTTCGCAGCGACGCATCGGCAGCCTTCAACAACGCCTCGACGACGCCGAGCATCAGCGCGCCGAGGGCGCCGACGCCCTGCAGCAGTCACTGCGGGACCTCGTCCTTGCCCAACACACGAACAGCGAAAAGCCCGCCGCGGGCGAAGAGCTGCAGCACGTGCTCGTGTCCATGCAGCGTCAGGAGGAGAAGATCAACAACCTGACCAAGGCCATCAAGATGTACGGCAAGCCCTTGTTGGAGATCTCGGGACAGAGCACCGAGCTGGCCGGCGGCCTGGCCCAGGTGAAGACCGCGGTGGAGGCAACCAACGAATCGACGCGCCAGGCACTCGCCAGGATGGAGGCCCAGCTGCGCAACCACGGCGCCCAGAAGCAGGACTCGGGCGAACTTCAGAAGGCGTTGGGCGAGGTCGCGTCCAAGATCGAAGCCATCGGCGGCAAGGCAGGCCGGTCCCTGGAGCCATTGCAGCAGCAGCTCGGGCGTCTCGATGTCACCGTCGCGGCCATGTCGCAACGGCTCGAGGACAGCGAGGTCAAGAAGAGCCTCCTGCGACTCGAGGACGCGACCCAGAAGGCACGCGACGAGGTCGCCGTGCTGGTGCGCGGCGAGAACATGCAGAAGGCCGCGGCCCAGTTGCAGGATCGCCTCGACCAGGCGACGACGCGCCTGGCCGAGAGTCTCGGCCAGATGCGCGATGGCAACCTCTCCGGGCTGCAAGCCGCGGTGCGCGAGCTCCAGCGGGAGATCGCCGGCGTCGCGACGGCGGTCGCGCAGATCCAGGCTTCGGTCAAGGGCGGTTTGCGGGCGGCGGCGACGCCGCCAGCACCGACCGCAGGAGCGACGTCAAACTCTGCGTGCGTGGAACGGACGCCGGAATCCGCCTCGACCACTGCGCTGACAGCCACGATGGCGGATGGCAAGGACAGTGCCACGGGCTACCAGACAGGCACGCGTTCCAGCACCGGCAAGAACGTGTTCGGCGCCATCGCCAAGTTGAAGCAGATGAAGACCTGAGGCCGGCTGCCGCGGTGCGCGTAGGCTTCCCGTGATGACGCGCGCATTCGATCCCGGCAGCTGCCCGCTGTGCGCGCAACCGAACCACTGCGCCATGGCCACGAACGGATGTAGCACCGCGGGCACGGCCTGCTGGTGCGCTGACGTGACGATCGCACGCGCAGTCCTGGAGAAGGTGCCCGCCGACGCCGTGGGTCGCGCCTGCGTGTGCGCGGATTGCGCGAAGACCCAGAACGTCCACCGCGTGCGCGACTGACTGCCGGAGCCCGAAGCCAACGCGCCTGCGGAAAGCAAGCGAGCGATCCGCTCCAATGCCGGGCATGACCGAGACGCTGCCGAAGGGCATCACCCGCATCCAGGATCCTGGTGGTCGCGACGCGCTGCGGCTCGAAGGTGCTTCTGGCACCGTGATGGTGTCGCTGCTCGGCGCGCAGGTGCTGTCGTTCTATCGCGCGGGCAACGACGTGCTGTGGAGCGCCACCAAGGCGGAGTACGCGCCCGGCAAGCCCGTGCGCGGCGGCGTGCCGCTCGTGTTCCCGTGGTTCAACGAACATGCGACCGACAGCAAGCTGCCAGCCCACGGCTTCGTGCGCAATCTGGTTTGGCGACTTGCGAGCGCCAAGGCCGGCCCCGAGGTCGTGCTCGCCGTCAGCGACGATGCGACGACGCGTGCAATGTGGCCGCATGCGTTCCGCCTGCACTTCACAGTCGCGTTGTCGACGACGCTGCGTCTGGCCCTCACGGTCGAGAACACGGGCACGAGTGCCTTTCCGTTCGAGGAAGCACTGCACACCTACTTCGATGTCGGCGACGTGCACACAGCATCGGTGCACGGGCTCGAAGGGGTGGTCTGCCGCGAGCACGCTGCCGCACCCGAGGCGAACTGGAACCCGCACGAGCCACTGCGCTTTCGCGCCGAAACCGACCGCATCTTCCAGGGTGTGCCCGACCGCCTCGAACTGCGCGCCCCGGCGTTGCGTCGCACGGTGACGCTGACGACGGCGAACGCGCGCTCCGCCATCGTCTGGAACCCGTGGCCCGCGAAGACGGCGCGGTTGTCGCAGATGGTCGCCGACGACTGGACGCGCTTCTGCTGCATCGAGTCAGCCAACGTGCGCGACCACCGCATCTCGCTCGCTCCGGGCAAGGAGCACACGCTGTCTCTGACGATTGCCTCGAGCTGACCCGCGGCTACGGCACCACGAGTGCCTTCACGACCTCGCCATTGGCGACGGCGGCGAGCGCCTGGGCCACGTCCTGCAGGCGGAACTCGCGCACGGGCAACGAACGCCACGGCGCGCCGAGGCGCGCGTGCCCTGCCACCTGCACGGCGCGGTGGAAGTGCGAGTAGTCGCTGCCCCAGCAACCGCGCACGTCGAGGTGCTTCTGGTTGAGGTCGGCGTGAGGATTGAAGGCAACGTCGCCGTGGTCGGTGTACTGGCCGAGTACGACGACGCGGCCCGCGTCGCGCACACACTGCATCGCTTGCACGACGGCCTCGGGTGCCCCGGCCGCTTCGATCACGACGTCAGCACCGCGGCCACCCGTTCGCTGACGCACCCACGCGGCGCGTTCCGCAGCCGGCAGCGGCGCCAGATCGAGCACCGCGTCGGCGCCCATCGCCGACGCCGCGGGCACGCGGTTGCTGGGGCCACCGATTGCGAGCACTGTGCCGGCCCCCGCGGCGCGCGAGAGCGCGATGCACGACAGGCCGACCGGGCCGATGCCGAGCACGAGCACCGCGTCGCCGATCTGCACTTCGGCGCGTTCGAGGCCATGCAGCGCCGTCGGCAGCGAACAGCCGCCGTGCAGGAACTGGCGCGGGCTCGTGTGGTCGAGCCGGATCACGCGCGTGCCGGCGAGCAGGTGCATGTAGTCGGCCCAGCCGCCGCAGAGCCCGTCCGCGGCGCCATAGGTGATGCCGTAGACCTTGCGCTCGGGACAGCGCGTGCTGGCCTTCGCGACGAGGCAGAACCAGCAGCGGTGGCAGGTGCGATGCACGTCGAGGAACGTGACGACGTCACCTTCGCGCAGAGGCGCTCCGTACACGTCGCGCAGTTCGCCGCGCACGGCCGCGAGCGTGCCCGCGGTGACGTGGCCGGGAATGAGCGGGTACGGCACACCGGCGAGCCACCCATGGTGCAGGTGCACATCGGTGCCGCAGACCTCGCTGCACTCGACGCGCAGCAGCGCTTCGCCCTCGGCGAGTTCGGGCAGTGGGAACTCGCGCAGTTCGACGGGGCGGTCGGGGGCGGGGAACACGGCGGCCCGGGTCGTGCGCATGCCGGCATCGAACGGCAGCGGCCCGACGTGTGCAACGCCACCGCACGATCGTCCCCGTGCGAATCAGCTTCGAGGTCGGGCAGCATCGCCTTGGAAACAGCGCGGCCGCAGAAGCCCGGAGGCTGCTGCGGCCGCTGTGTTCGCCATCAGGCGAACAGCGTCGGGGCTCTACCGGGCCCAGGCGATCAGACGTCGCCGACGGTGCACTTCAGGCCGTTGCTCGAGAGCGCGCCAATGCCGAAGGCGGTGTTGAGTGGCGTGCCGAGAATGGCGCCCTGCGCATTGAACTGGAAGCCAAGGAAGAATGGCGGCGCGGCCGGGAGGGTGAGCGCCGTCCAGGTGACCGTCGGGCCGAGGGCCACGACCGGGCCGACCAGGACATCCAGGCTGGCGTTGAGGAAGCAGCCAGGCATGCCGATGACAAACAAGGGGAGGCCCGGCCGCGCCAAGCCCACGATACCGACGTGGATGCACGGGAACGGGATGTTCCCTGTCGTGACGGTGAAAGGCACGGCAACGGGGCCCTGCACTGGGGTACCAACGCTCGTGAGCGTCAGCGGCGAGATGTCCGTCAGGCCGGTCACGATGACACCCAGGGCCGACAGATTGCTGCCACCCGGATCGACACTCGCGCCGCCGGGTGAATAGCCGACCAGGTGACCGATTCCACTGGCGCCGAGGGCTGACATGAAGCCCCAGCAGATGGTGACAGTGCCAGTGGCAGTGTTGATCTGGAACTGGATGTTGTTGGCGTCGGCCACCGTGGTGCCAGCGAAGTCCCAGACACCATTGTACGTGACCTGGGCCAGCACGCCGAGTTCTTCATACATGACCAGGCCGCTACCCGGGATCGTCGGATTCATGTCGTGCCAGGAGTAGAAGGCCGTCGCCGGGTTGGCGAGCATCACCGGGACGGACACAACGAACGAATTGGAGTTGCCTCCGGCGAGCGCAACCCAACCGTTGGAGCCGACGTTGAGGCCCAGCGTTCCCGCTGCAACCTGGGAGTCATCGGTGAGCACGAGTGGCACCGCTGGTGCGAGGCTGCCCACGGGGTTGTAGACGCCACCACCAGGGGTCACGACGTAGCCGCTGCCCGTGTTGGTCAGCGTGATGCAGGTGCCAGCAAGGTCGAACGCTGCAGACGTCGCGAAGTACTCGTAGAACGAGGCATACGAGGCGAGGCAGCCCGGGCCTTGCGGGACGACTGTGGCGGGCGTGCCGCAGCAGGCGGGGCCGGCAGGGCCGGCGATGTTCAGCGGGAAGGGGCCCGTCCCGCCGGCGAACCCGCCGACGCGGATGAAGTAGCGCGTACAGGCCGCTGCGGCGATGGTCACCGAGGACTGCAGGCCGCAGAAATCGTCGTTGCAAGCGAGGCTGACCAGCGCGCCGCAGGTGCCGGAGAAGACCTGGATCGTGCTGTCGTAGCCGCCGCCGCAAGTGTCGAACGTGGTCGGGCCCGCAGCGGGGGAACAGTAGACGAACCAGATGTCATTGGCGCCCGCACCGCAGGGCCAGGCCGGCACCGACGTGGTCGAGCCGACGTTCGTGAAGGGGCCATTGGGACCCAGCACAACGGCGATGGCACCGGTGCATTCGTCTTGGGCCAGGGCATGCCCACTGAGGGCAGCTGCGATCATGAATGCAAACTGAGTGAATCGTGAATCAAGCATGGAAAGAGTCTCTGGAGGAAAGGAGCGCGAGTGCACTATGGCAACTCGCTGGGGAGACAACGAGGCAATGGTGCCACATCCATCACCGTTGTCAATGTGCCCGCGTGCGGGGACAGAGTCCGGGCGTTCGTGCGAAACGCATCTCGCGACGACGCCGATCGGCGGGCCGCAATACGTGGCACAGTCGCGGCGTGTCCGCAATGTGGCGGGGCCGTGCAGCATGGCATCGTTGACAAGGTCAAGTGATGGCTGCGCTACCTCGGCGTCGGGATCGGCGCGACTGCCAGCGGCGAGCAGGGCCCGCGACGATCACATGTTGCCGATCTTGCCCTTGATGCCGTTGCTCGTGATTGCGCCGAACGCGTTGACCGGCGGCACCTGGAACACGCCCGAGGTCAAGTAGAACAGCTGGTTCACGAGGCTCGGGACGTTCGGAATCATGAGGCTGAAGCTGTGGGTCGAGCCAGTCACGGTGAACGGGACCAGCACATCGAGGGACGCACGCAGACCGCAACCAGGCATGCCGATGGAGGCGAGATCATTGATGCCGGGATCCGACACACCGCCGATGTCGACACCGAGCAGCCCAGTGGCCGGGATCTGGCTGACCGTCAGGTTCCAGCTCGTACCCGTCACGGGGCGGGACGTGCCGGTGAGAGTCAGTGGCACGGCATCCGTCGCGTCGATGACGTAGGGCAACGCGGTCGAGAGGTCGATCCCGCCTGGATCCGCGCTCGCGCCAGCCGGCGAGTAGCCGACCAGGTAGGGTGTCCCGGTCGCCGCCATCGTCTGCCACGCGAAGACCACCTGGCCCGACGCGTAGAACTGCATCTGCCAGGTGCTGTCGTCGAGAGCCGACGTGCCCGCGAAGTTGCGCACGTTGTTCCACGTCACGACGGTGACCGCTGCGTTCTGCTCGACCTGGATGGTGCCACCCGCTGCCGGGTTGAAGTCGTGCCAACACGACCAGATGGTCTGGGGGGCAGCGAGCAGTGCCGGGACGGACGGCGTGAAGGCGGTGCCGTTGCCGGTTGCCGTCGAGACGTAGCCGTTCGAGCAGACCGTGAGTGACGTGACGACGCCCGTGTTGGCCGGGAACGAACCCATGGCCACAAGCGGCACAGCGACCTCCGAGTCATCGGTCAAGGCGAGCACCTGCGGCGTGCTGATCGAGCCCAGCGGAAGGAACCCGCCGGCGGATAGCACCACGTAGCCACCCCCGGAGGGAATCATGGTCATGCTCGTACCGTTCAGGTCGAAGGCGGCCGGCGATGCGAACGACTCGTAGGCCGAAGCGTACGCCCGGATGCAGCCCTGGCCCAAGGTGGTGTTGGTCGCGAACGTTCCGGACCCTGTGCTGGTGAAGTAGATGTTGGTGTTGACCACACGCGGAGTGAAGAGACCGCCGACGAACGCCGTGTTCGTGGCCTCACCGGCCAGCAGCGTCACCTCGTTGGTGATGACGGTCTGGTTGGCGCCGTTGCCG
>JAYUCN010000465.1:0-10851 GCA_043740335.1 Planctomycetota bacterium | reverse complement strand
CTGTAGATCGAAGAGCCTCAGCACCACCGTTGCTTCGTCCCAGGCGATGCCTGTCACCGGCAGCAGGGCGTCGACATCCGGTTCGGCGGCTGCGTGTGCAGAGAGTCGCGCCCACTGACCCACCGTCAGTTCCGTGCGCGCGAGCAGGAACTCGTCGACGCGAACGAGCTGTCCGTTCAGCTCGTCGTCCTCGGCCTCTTCGTCGTTCTGCGGCATGCCCGGGTCGCCGCGCCGGGCCCCCATGCGCACCGTGCCCGGGGGAACCAGCACGAAGATCACGCCAGTGCCTGCATTCGTGCGCAGGCTGCCCGTCGTCGGGTCGCGCTCGGGACCCGGCTGCCCCGGTGCGTGGCTGCTGAGGTCGAGAAACTCGAACAGCATCGTCTTCTTATCGTTGCCGAGCGGCACGAGGCCCGACAGCTGCTTCAGCTGCAGACCGCGGTAGGCGGTGCTCGCGGTCTTGCCGTCGCTCGTCATGATCGCGTCGATCGTCGCGCGCCAGAGAGCTTCGTTCCGCGTCGCCGCCGGCTGCACGACCTCGTGCAGGAAGCGCTGTCGCAGCAGCACGCGAGCGTGCGTGCCACCGTTGCCGACGAAGTCGCGCAGGGCTTTCTGCAAACGCTGCAGCGCCTTCTCGAGATGTTCGTCGGCGGGATCCTCGAACTGCTGGCCCGGTGAGGCCGCCCGGCGCTTGCCCAGGGCCGCGAGGCGTTCCTCGACGCGCGGCAGTTCCTTCGCCAGCGGTTCGCCGTGCTGCGTGAGCCACGCGGCGTACGCGGCAGCGTGCTCGGGCCACGGCGGCGGCAGGAGCGCTGCAGCAGCGTCCGCATCGCGCAACAGTTCTTCGTTGGCGAGCAGCTTGAAGCCGGCGTCCGCCTTCGCCTCGACGCGCTGCTTCTCCTCCTGGAGCTGGGTCAGTGCCTTGTTCTGGATGCGCAGCGACCAGAACAACACCGCCAGCGCGACGATCAGGCCCAAGGTCACGATGATCGCCGCCACCGACTGCGCGCGATGCCGGCGCACGAACTTGCGCAAGCGGTACCACGTCGTCGGCGACACGACTCGCACGGGTTCGTCGGCGAGGAAGTGTCGGACGTCGGCCGCGAAGTCGCCGACCGACGCGTAGCGTTCGTCGCGCGCCTTGGCGATCGCCTTCATGACGATGCTGTCGAGGTCGCCGCGCAGGGTCGCCCGGTGTTCCTTGCCGGCTGCTTCGCTGGGTCGCAGCGGCTGGTGCTCCTGGATGACGGCCGCCATGCCGGCGAAGCCCTGCGCGCGCAGCACGACGCCCGGGATCGGCAGCTGGTCGGTCAGCAGTTCGTAGAGCTGCACCCCGAGTGCATAGACGTCGGCGCGCGTGTCGATGTCGGCGACCGCACCCGACGCCTGCTCGGGGCTCATGAACTCGGGCGTGCCCATGAGCGTGCCCTGGAACGTCATCGCACCGCCCTGCAGCAGCGGATCGGCGAGCGACTTGGCGATGCCGAAGTCGATGATCTTCGGTTGCGCGCGGTCGTTCGGATTGGCGACCAGCACGTTGTTGGAGCTGAGGTCGCGGTGCAGCACGGCCTTCTGGTGCGCGTGCTGCATGGCGTCGAGCACGTACAGGAACAACTGCAGCCGCGCTCGCAGCGGCAGCTCCGCCTGGCGACAGTGGTTGACCAGCGTCGGGCCTTCGACGAGTTCCATGACGAAGAACGGGCGGCCCTTCGGTGTCGTGCCGGCGTCGAGCAGGCGCGCGATGCCGACGTGGTCCATGCGGTTCAACGCTTCGCGTTCGGCCGCGAAGCGCGCCAGCACCTCGCGCGAGTCCATGCCGGGATTGAGGACCTTGATGGCGACCGGGCGGCGGATCGGTTCCTGCTGCTCGGCGCGGTAGACCGTGCCGAAGCCGCCGCGCCCGAGCAGTGCTTGCAGCACGTAGTCGCCGAGTCGTTGGGGCAACACGTCGTCGCCGGCCAGTTCGGACCCCGCGTCGCCCGTTCCCGGCGCTGCGGCGGGCACCGGGACGCCGGCGGCCGTGAGCCAGCGGCGGATCGCCGTGCCGTGCTGGGGGTGTGCGTGCATGAGCGCGACCAGGGCCGCATTGCGCCCATTCTCGTCGCCCTCGAGGATGCCCAGCACAGCGTCCTCGATCGACTGCGGCAGTTGTCCCACGTCGCGCGAACCGGTCATCGAGCCTCCGATCATGGCGGCCCGCGCGGATGCAGGCCAGTCGCCGCCGTGCGCGCCGGCGGTGGCTCGGCGGGACAAGAGTGCGCCGGTTGCGTGCGTTCGGGCCGGACCGGTCCTTCCTGGGTGTCTTCCACCCAACCAGATCATGCCTCACCAAACCAGGCTGTCGACCGCGAAGGGGCGTTCCGGCCCGGACGCGAGAAACCTGTCCAATCCGGGCCGCCGCTGGTCATTCGTGCTCAGCACCCACCGACTTCCACACGAGCAAGCAGCCCGCGGTGGGGGTCATTCAACCCAACAACCGATCATGACGCACCAAACCCTGTCCCGGCTTCTCGCTCCCGTCGTGCTCTGCGCCGCTTCGCTGGCCCAGGGGCCCGACTTCCTCGTCACCTACTCGCAGCCCGAACAGACCCTGTCCGGGAGCCTCGGCACGACCTTGCGCTTCCTCAATCCCAACGAGATCTCGCATCTCGAATGGTCGAACGGTCCGTGCTCGAGCCTGTCGGCCGAGAAATGGGCGCCGCGCACGTGCTTCCACGCCATGGCCGGCGACGAGAACGGCAACGGCACGTACTGGAACCCCACGATCTTCGGCACCATCGACGCCCTGGTCGCGACCCTGCCGTCGACACCGATCGCCGGTGTCAACCAGCGCACGGTCTTCTGGTCGCCGTCCGCGATCATGGGCACGAACATCAGTGGCGTTCCGGGCCTGCGTCCCGGCGACGTCGGCCGCATCGTGCGCAACGGTTTCGGCGACGGCCAGGTCGAGTACTTCATGCGGCAGGAACAGTTCAACCAGGCGCTCGGGTTGCCGCTCAACACGCCGATCGACGTCGACGCGATCGCGTTCTCGATCAACGATGGCGTGTTCTTCTCGCTCGACCAGGACATCGTCGCCAACACCATGTGCGGGCCGATGCTCATCAAGGACGGTGCG
The DNA here is from genome assembly GCA_043740335.1 of Planctomycetota bacterium. Lineage (GTDB taxonomy): Bacteria > Planctomycetota > UBA1135 > UBA1135 > UBA2386 > DASVAL01. The sequence continues at coordinate 7,733 of JAYUCN010000465.1, read as the reverse complement.
GTGATCGTGATCCCGACCTCGGCCCTGACCTTCACGCCGGACTTCCGCATCGCGACCGTGCTGCCCGTCAGCGCCGCCGTGCTCTACACGGAAGCGCAGATGGACGCGTTCGTGACCGCCGCGATGGTCACCGATCGCTTTGGCACCTGCCTCACGACCGCGGTCGACCTGGAGTCGCTCGAGATCGACTGGGCCGGGCCGCAGACGACGGTCGTGCCGTGCCCCGGCGCCATCCTGACCGTGCCGTCACTGCTGTTCTCGACGGAGACGATGACCGGGGCGAGCGTGCTGACGACGGCCTTCGGTGGCCAGATCTACGTTGGGCTGTGCGGCGGCACCGGGCGCTCCTGCGGCGGCGGCCCTACCTTCGGTCCGCAGATGGGCATCCAACCCACGAGTGCCACGGTCGGCGCCCCGAGCTATGTGAACGGCCTGCTGTCGACCTTCACCTGCCGCTACGTGCTCGAGCCGCAGCAGCACGTGCTGAACGTGTTCCCGCTCGGTGCGCCCGCTGGCTCGACGTTCATCGACGTCGGCTCGCCGTGGTTCTGGAACTTCATCTTCGTCACGTTCGTGCCGCCGACCGTGCCGACTTCGGTCTCGGCCTTCCCGTTCTCGCTGTTCTGTTTCCCCGACTACTACCCGCCCAACATCTACTACATGCCGGCGCCGGCTCCGGGCGGCTTCGGCACCTTCCCGATGTTCTTCATCCCGCCGAACGCGATGGGCAAGGTGCTGTTCCAGAGCCTCGCCTTCGGCGGCAGCGGCATCGAGCTGAGCACGCCGGCGGTAATCGACGTGCAGTGAGCCTCCCCTGCCGAGAACGGGATGCTGCGTCACGTAATCGCCGCGGATCGCGCCGTGGTTCGGCGGTTCGTTCGGCGAGGGGCTGTCCCTGGCGGCGGTTGGCGCCACAATCCAGCGCTCACAGACTCCTCCAGACCTCCCCATGCACGACCTTCGCGTTCTCGCTTCCCTTCTCGTCTGCAGTACCTCGCTCCTGGCTCAGGGCGATTTCGACCTCGACAAGGTCACGTCCGGCACGCTCGGCGGCACGTTGACCCTCCAGGTGCGCAATGCACCACCCAACTTCCCGCTGCTCGTGATGGTGAGCAACACGGCCGGCCCGATCCCGATCGCGCTCATCGATCCGAACGACCCGCGGTCAGTGGACGTCGGCATCGACCTGCTCGGCAACTGGTCGCTCATGTTCACGAGCCCGACCGGCACCGCCGCGATCAGCGCCGCGCTGCCCAACGATGCCGCGTTCAATGGCTATGTCTTCCACTGGCAGACGGCGACGCTGCCGGGCCTCGTCACGTTCATCGACAAGCTCAGCAACCCGGTGCTGACGCACCACGGCCAGCCGGCGACGAGTGCCGCGCTGCCGAACCCGCTGCTGGCCGCGCGCACGGCCGCCACGTTCTGCTGGGCCCGCAACCGCGACGCGGGCCAGGGTGACTTCCTGCTCGCGAGCGGGGCGACGACCGAGTACTTCGGCTTCCGCGCGCTCGGTTCGGTCGCCGGTCCGGTGATGAACACGCCGCGCGCGCTGCACGCCGCGGCCACGCTGAACGACGGCCGCGTGCTGTTCGCGGGCGGTGTCGACGGCCTCGGTGCCGTGACGACGGCGTGCGAGATCTTCGATCCGGTCGCGAACACGTTCACCGCGGTGGCGAGCCTGCTCGGCCCGCGCGCGGGACATTCCACCGCGACGCTCGCCGACGGCCGCGTCATGGTCGCGGGCGGCACGACCAACTTCACCGATCTGACGACGGCGATCACTGCCACGCTCAACACGACCGAGCTCTACAACCCGGTGACCAACACCTGGACCGCGGGTCCGAACATCGGTGGGCGCCGGCTGGTGCCGGCCATGACCCTGCTCAACACGAATCGGATCATGATCTCGGGCGGCATCGAGGTGACGCTGCTGTTCGGCATCCCGATCGCGCTCACGTCGACCAACAAGGCGCAGCTCTACAACCCGGCGACGAACTCGTGGTCGAACGCGGCGAACATGCCCATCGGCCGCGCCTACCACCACGACAACCAGGTCACGCTCGCTGACGGCCGGGTCCTGCTGTCGGGCGGCGTGCTCATTCCCGATCTCCTCAACGTGGCGAACGCGGCGTCGATCGCCAACGCCGACCTCTACAACCCGGCCACCAACACCTGGACGGCGACGACGATGAGCCACGCGCGCACTGCGCACTCGGCGACGCGGTTGGCGGACGGGCGCGTGATCGTCTGCGGTGGTTCGGAGGGCCTGCTGTCAGCCGCCGTGACACTCGACGCCGTGGCGAGCTTCGACCCGACGGGCAACACGTGGACCGATCTCGGGGCGATGACGATCGCGCGCGCTGGTCACACGGCAGCGGTCCTGCCCGACGGCCTGCTCGTGATCCTCGGCGGCGGTGGCACGTCGGGCGAAGCGATGCACTTCTGACGCGGTGGCCCGTCGGCTCGGCCCTTCACCTCGCGCCGGCGAGTTTGAGTTCATAGACCACCGTGGTCGGCTTGCCGCCCTCGTCGCCCGTCAACGTGATCGTCAGCGCGTCGCCCTTGCGCGCGAACACGAACTTCTTCGGGAAGTCGTGCTGCTCGTTGACGAACGTCGCACTCTGGACCTTGGCTTCGAACCCGGTCAGCACGAACGGCACACTCGCCTTGCCCTTCGGATAAGGCACGAACGTGACCTTGCCGTCCTTCTCGGCGATGAGGCCGAAGTCGAAGAACGGGGCCTTGCCGCTCTTCAGCTCCTTGCTGGCCATGACGATCGCGCCGCCCGCGGGATCACTGTGCCACTCGACGACGTCGGCGCCATCCAGCTTGCCGCGCCACTCGCCGGCGAGCCAGGCGAGTGCGGCAAGCGGCGCCGGCGGCTTGGTCGAGGGGGCGGGTTCCTGGGCCGTTGGCAGCAACCAGGGGATAGAGAGGAACAGCGCAAACGTGGGGAGCAGGAGGTTCATGGCGGCAAGCTAGCGACCCTGAACCAGCCTGCCTTGAACAGATGCGACATCCGCATCGTCGAAGCCGGCCAGCCGCGCTGCGAGAGGCGTGTGCTGCGCCAACCAACGGCTCGGCGTGGTGCCCGCGAACTCGCGGAAGTCGCGCCCGAGATGAGCCTGGTCGGCGTAGCCGCAGCGGACTGCAAGTGCCGCGAACGGCAGGTTCGGGGTCGCGCGTACAGCGGCGAGCAATTCTTGAAAGCGGCGAATCCTGCCGATCCGCTTGGGCCCGAGTCCGACGTGCTGGTCGAACAGGCGCTGCAACTGGCGCGGACCCAAGTCGAGATGGTGGGCCAGAGCATCGATCGGCGTCGCACTGGCGCCGGGCCGGTCGAACCATGTGGCCGCGGCGCCGACGGCGGGGTGGTGGTGTTGCAGCCGCAGTCGTGTGCGCAAGAACGCGATGAGGGGAGCGACGCGTTCCGCGTCTGTGCTCGCGTCGCCGATCGCGGTGACGAGGGCGCGTCCGTCATCGGGCCAGACGTCGTCGGCATCGACATCACGATCGGTCAGTTCGCACAGCGGCAGACCACCGAGGAACGGCGAGGCACCGCCGATGCGGAACCGCGCGGCGACCATCGCGGCGGTGCCGGTGGCCTGGATCGCGAGCGGACCCGTCAGTTGGCCGACCAGGAGCGCGCGCGGCTGCAGGTGTGGCCGGCCGTCGCGGTGGCGCAGGAAGCGGTCGCCCACGTGCACGACGAGTTCGACGCCACAGTCGGGCAGCACGGGTTCGACGAGTGGCGTCGGTGTCGCTTCGGCCTGCAGCAGCCAGAAGCAGTGCACGAAAGGTGCGAGGTCGCGCGGGGGAAGCAGTTCGCGGTAGTGCATCGCGTGGAGCGGCAGGTGCGACGTCAACGTCAACGGCGCAGGCGCGCGACCAACGTCGCGTGCGCCGGGTCGACGATGCCGCGTTCGACCATAGCGCGCAGCGCCGGCAGGTCCTGGCGCAGGAGGGCGACGACATCGAGCCAGAGGCCGGGGAACTGACGGCTCTTCAGGATGCCACTGGCGTCGGGCTGCTGGCGCACGTAGGTGCCGCCTTCGAGCAGGAACCAGTCGACCTTGCCGTCGTCGACGCGGTGCACGAGGTACTCGAGTACGCCGTTGCGGCGATAGACGGCGAGCTTCTGGTGCAGGTCGTAGCTCACGCTGCTCGCGGCGACTTCGAGCACGAGTTCGGGAGGACCCTCGAGGTAGCCGTCGGCGGCGATGCGCGACCGGCCGCCGGCACTCGCGGGCAGGAGCAGCAGCAAGTCGGGCTGCGGCACGTTGTCGAGGTCGAGGCGCACCGTGCAGTTGCCGGCACCGCCGAGGCCGGGCGTCACCTCCTCGTAGAAGGCCAGCCAGATGGCCAGAACTCGTTCCGGACGACCATGCTGCTCGTAGCGAACGGGGGATCCCATGTAGACGACTCCTTCGATGAGTTCGGCCTTCTTCAGGTCCGGCATCGCGGCGTAGCGCCGTTCGAACTCGTCGCGCGTGAGCTTGTCGCCAGCGCAGAGCACGGGAACACGGGGAGATGTCGTCATGAGGATTGCCATGCCCATAGGGGAATGGCGCGCCGAACAATCTACACGAAATCCGGCGCGATCAGGCGCAACGCGCCCGCCAGCCGTCGATGGCGGCGCGTCGTTCGCCCGTGCCGACGCTCAACGGCGCAGGCGTGCCACCAATGCCGCGTGCGCCGGATCGGCGATGCCGCGCTCCACCGCCGCGCGCAGCGCCGGCAGATCCTGGCGCAGCAGGGCTGCTACATCGAGCCAGAGCCCAGGGAACCGGCGGCTCTTCAGCAGGCCGTCCGCGTCTGCGTGCTTGCGCACGTAGGCACCACCTGCGAGCAGGAACCAGTCGACCTGCTCGTCTTCTACACGGTGCACGAGGTACTCGCGCACACCGTTGCGGCGATAGACGTCGAGCTTCTGGTGCAAGTCGTAGCTGACACTGCTTGCCGCGACTTCGATGACGAGCTCGGGCGAGCCTTCGAGGAAGCCGTCCGCTGTGATGCGGGAGCGACCGCCGGCATGTTCGGGCAGCCGCAGCAGCAGATCGGGCTGGGGTTCGTTGTCCAAGTCGAGGCGCACCGTCGCGTTGCCGCTCGAGTCGAGACCCGGCGTCACTTCCTCGTAGAAGGTCAGCCAGCCGGAGAGAATGCGGTCGGGACGACCATGCTGTTCGTGACGGACGGGGGATCCCATGTAGACGACTCCTTCGATGAGCTCGGCCTTCTTCAGGTCCGGCATCGCGGCGTAGCGCCGTTCGAACTCGTCGCGCGTGAGCTTGTCGCCAGCGCAGAGCACGGGAACGCGGGGAGATGTCGTCATGAGGATTGCCATGCCCATCGGGGAATGGCGCGGCGAACAATCTACACGAAATCGGAAGCCGCAGGAGCGTTGGCGGAACGGCCTTGACGACCCCGGGTCCGCGGGGCTGCACTGCGTAGATGCAGGCACCGACGTTCGTTCCCTACCCCGATCGCTACGTGCCGTCGCTCCCGCCCGAACCGGCGGCCGCCGCGTTCCACGACGTGATGCGCCGGCGGCGCAGCGTGCGCATGTTCAGCGACCGGCCGGTGTCGCGCGCGGCGATCGAATGGCTCGTGCGCACGGCACACAGTGCGCCGAGCGGCGCCAACAAGCAGCCGTGGCGGTTCGTCTGTGTGCAGGATGGCCCGACGAAGGCGCGGATCCGCGCGGGCGCCGAGGCCGAAGAACGCGAGTTCTACGGGCGGCGCGCCAACGCCCAGTGGCTACGTGACCTCGCCTCGCTCGGCACCGACGAGCACAAGGAGTTCCTCACCATCGCACCGTGGCTCGTCGTCGTGTTCCAACTCTCGCACCAGGACGACGGCAGCCAGGTCTACTACCTCAAGGAATCGGTCGGGCTTGCCTGCGGCCTGTTCCTCGCGGCGGCGCAGTTCGCGGGGCTCGCGACGCTCACGCACACGCCGAGTCCGATGGCGTTCCTCGGCGAGATCCTGGGCCGGCCCAAACACGAACGGCCGTTCCTGCTGATCCCGGTCGGCTACCCGGCCGACGACTGCCGGGTGCCGGCGAAGGCGCTCGAACGGCGGCCGCTGGACGAGGTCATGGTGGTGGTCTGACCGGCGCCAGGCGAAATCTTGCGGGTTTCACGTGCGCGCGGTCGCGATCGGCTCTTCCAGGGCAACCGAATCCAACAGCGATCATGAACCACCACACCATCTTCCGCTTCGCCTGCCTCCCCTTCCTCACCGCGGCCGCCCTGGCCCAGGGTCCCGACTTCCTGCTCACCTACTCGCAGACCGAACTGACCCTGTCCGGCAGCGGCGGCACGGTGCTGCAGTCCGTCAAGCCCAACGAGGTCAGCTACCTCGAATGGTCGAACGGGCCGTGCTCGAGCCTGTCGACGGAGAAGTGGGCGCCGCGCACGTGCTTCCACGCCATGGCCGGCGACGAGAACGCGGACGGCCTGTACTGGAACCCCGCCATCTTCGGCACCATCGACGCGCTCATGGCCGGCATCTCGATGACGCCGATCGCGGGCAGCAACCAGCGCACGATCTTCTGGTCGGTGTCAGCACCGATGGGCACCAACATCAGCACGCCGGTCCAGCTCAGGCCCGGCGACGTTGGCCGCATCGTTCGCAACAGCTCCGGCGACGGACAGGTCGAGTACTTCATGCGCCAGGAACAGTTCAACCAGGCGCTCGGCCTGCCACTCACCACGGTGATCGACGTCGACGCGATCGCGTGGGCGCCGGGCCTCGGCGTCTACTTCTCGCTCGACCAGGACATCATCGCGAACACGCAATGCGGACCGATGCTCATCCAGGATGGTGCGGTGGTCTGCGTGCCTGACTCGTCGTTGACCTACACGCCGGACTTCCGCGTCGCGACCGTCGCACCCGTCAGCGCGTTCGTGCTCTACACCGAGGCCCAGATGGACGGCTTCGTCACCGCGGCGGGGGTCACCAACCGGTTCGGCGCATGCATCCCCAACGCCATCGACACCGAGTCGCTCGAGATCGACTGGAACGGTCCTGTCGCCGCGATCCCCGGCTGCACGGGCCTCGTGATCATGGTGCCAGCACTCCTCTTCACGACGGAGACGATGACGGGCGCCAGTCTGTTGACGACCGCGGGCGGCGGGCAGATCTACAACGGGCTGTGCGCCGTGACCGGAACGAGCTGCGGCTTTGGCCCGACCTACGGTCCGCAGATGGGTATCCGGCCGACGAGTGCGACTGTGGGAGCACCGAGCTACATCAACGCCATCGCGGCGACCCGGGCCTGTCGCTACGTGCTTGAGCCCCAGCAGCACGTGCTGAACGTGTTCCCGTTCGGCGCGCCCGCCGGTTCGACGTTCATCGATGTCGGCTCGCCGTGGTTCTGGAACTTCATCTTCGTGACGTTCGTGCCGCCGACGGTGCCGACTTCGGTCTCGGCCTTCCCGTTCTCGCTGTTCTGCTTCCCCGACTACTACCCGACCAACATCTACTACCAGCCGGCGGCGGCTCCGGGCGGCTTCGGCACCTTCCCGATGTTCTTCATCCCGCCGAACGCGACCGGCAAGGTGCTCTTCCAGAGTCTGGCCTTCGGTGGCAGTGGCATCGAACTGAGCACGCCGGCAGTCATCGACGTGCAGTGATCTTCAGCGACTGATGTGTGCGCTCCAGACCATCGGGTGCTCGGTCTGGAACGCGCGCATGAGGTCGATCGCGGCGTCGAGGTTCTCGTCGAG
>JAYUCN010000464.1:0-4488 GCA_043740335.1 Planctomycetota bacterium | reverse complement strand
TCGACGCCGCGGTGTTTCCAGAGGTCTGCCTGGTCGGCGATCTGACGTGCGGTCCTCGCGACCGGTGCACGCGCGGATACTCTGCTGGACCAGATGGAAACGAGTCGGCCGGACACCCCTGTGGAAGTCGGTCCCTACCGCATCCTCGAAACGCTCGGGGAAGGTGGCATGGGCATCGTCTACGCCGCGGAGCAGCGCCAACCGATCCACCGTCGCGTCGCCCTCAAGGTCATCAAGTGGGGCATGGACACCAAGGAGGTGCTGGCGCGCTTCGATATCGAACGGCAGGCGCTGGCGATGCTCGACCATCCGAACATCGCGAAGGTGCTCGACGCCGGTGCCACGCGCGAGGGCCGGCCGTTCTTCGCGATGGAACTCGTGCGCGGTCTGCCGATCACGCGCTACAGCGACACGAGTCGCCTGCCACTGCGCGAGCGCATCGAGGTCTTCCTGCAGGCGTGTGCGGCGGTGCAGCACGCGCACGACCGCGGCATCCTGCACCGCGACATCAAGCCCTCGAACATCCTGGTCACCGAAGTCGACGGCCACGCGGTGGCCAAGGTCATCGACTTCGGCATGGCCAAGGCGATCAACCAGCGCCTCACGGAGAAGACGCTGTTCACCGAGGAAGGGCGGATCATCGGCACGCCGGAGTACATGAGTCCGGAGCAGGCCGAGTTGTCGGCACAGGACGTCGACAACCGGACCGACGTGTTCTCGTTGGGGGTGCTGCTCTACGAACTCATCGCCGGCACGCTACCGTTCGACTTCAAGAGTGTGCCCAACTACATGGAGCTGCAGCGGCGCATCCGGGAGGACGAGCCACCGACGCCGAGCAAGCGCATCAGCAGCCTGCGCAACTCGATCGAGGAGATCTTGGCGATGCGGCGGTGTCGGCTGCAGGAGTTGGCGGGGTCGCTGCGGCGCGGCCTCGACGCCGTGACCATGAAGGCGATGGCGAAGCAGAGGCGTGATCGGTACCCGTCGTGTGCCGAGCTGGCGGCCGATCTGCGGCGGTTCCTGGCCGACGAACCGGTACTCGCGCGCAAGGCTGGGGGGTTGGTCGCGGCGCAGCGCACGGTGCGGCGGTTCCATCGGCGGCATCCGTCGGTCGTTCCCGCCGCGTTTGTGGCCAGTGTGGTTGCAGTGGGGACATGGCTCGTGGCAAGTCGACCGGCAGATCCTTCGACGGTCGAGCCAACAAGCCTCGACCCCATCGCGATCGACCCGAATCGAAGTGGCACCCCATCCTCGAACGAACTGGATGCTCTTGGCAGGCTGCGCGACCGCTACCGCGAATTGCAGAACGCCTACGACCGGAAGAGCCAGCCCATTCCCCGCCGCGTCGATGTGATAAAGGCGATGGCCGACTATGCCCAGGGCTTGCGCGCTGCATTCCTCGAACCTTGCTGCCGCTACGTCGAGTGGAGACTCGATGAATACCTCAGTGGCGGCAACAGCCTGGACTTCAGCAGCAACAGCCAACTCGTCGCCGTCTACGGCGCCATGGGCGACGAATCCGTCACCGACGACTGCCTGCGCGTCGCTCTCGAGCAGCAGAACCTGTGGCGATGGTCGCCCGCGGACATCGGCAAGGCGGCACCGACCGTCTCGATCTCGGAGGAGTCCAAGCACCTGGACGCATTCCTCGTCGGGCGCCGTTTCGACCCAACGATCTGGGTGGTCAGCAGGAGAAGAGGCCTGCTTGGCATGGCCCGGGACAAGCTCAGCTCCGGGTCGCAGACGCAGATGATGATCGCGCAGATCCTGAAGGAGGACCCCGCTGCACGCAATGCGACCAAGGAGGAACTGGTGCCGCTCGTAGTGAAGCAGATCGAGGATGCGTCGGGCACCAAGGTGGAGCTGACACCGGAACTGCGGCATCAGATCGACGCGCAGCGCACGACGGAGGTTCTGATCAGCACGGCGAAGATCTGCCTGAGGGACACCTCGTCGCTCGAAGCCCTGCGCGATTCGCTCGCCGACCTGAGCCGACCGGAATCGGCCCCACTGCGGATCTTCAGGGAGAACATCGAGGCGCTGCGTCGACAGGGCGGTGCACCAGGACCGGACATCGGGCTGGACGCAGCGGTCGGCATCTGTGCTGCTGCGGTGGGAGACATCGCCGGCCTGAGCAGCATTGTCTCGGAGCTGGCAGGCAATCCTCCAGGCACCCACGTCTTGCCTGAAGTGAGCGCCGGTGAGGCGGGCGCGTTGGCGAAGTTCCTGTTCGAATGGGGCAAGGTGCAGAACAGCATCGAGGCCAGGATCAATCAGATGAAGGATCTGATGCCCAACAGGTCGAGCCAGCCGGCCTTCAACGCCATCGAGCAGTCGCTGCGCGAGATCCTGAAGAGCATCATGGAGGCCATCGCGCGCGAGGCGCGCCGCGAGATGCGGGAGCACTGGAACGACAGCGTCGGCACCGATCTGCAGACCTACGCCAGGTGTTTCCCATGCCGCGGCGACGCCGCGGACGACATCGACGTGTCGACGTTCGTCGACCTCTTCTGCCCTGACGGCAAGCTGGACCGGGAACTGAAACTCCTGTCGAAGCTCGCCAGCATCCCAGAGTTGAAGACGGCCCTCGGCCTTGTCTGGCCGTTCGAGGTCATGAAGCTGCGCGCACGTGCGATCCAGACTGCGTGCTTCGACGGAGACATGTCGGGGAAGCCGCGCTTGCAGTTCCATCTCGCGATGAACCGGGACAAGTTGGTGGGGAACATGATGCTGACGATTGCGGTCGGCAACCGTGTGTCGACGCAGGATGGCACCCCTGCCAGGATCCTGAACCAGGTGCGTACGTGGCCGATCGGCGACGTTGGTGGCGAGTTGCTGCTGGAGACGCCGGTGGAGGTGAGGGATGGAACGATGCTCTCGTTCCGTGTGCCGAAGGAGGGCAGGTCATCCAGCCCATGGGGCCTGTTGCACTTGCTCGCGGATCGGGACACTGCCACTGAGAAGGTCGCCACGGAGAGGGTCGGCAACGACGCCAAGGTCACGTTCGGATGCACCTACCTGCGCACCGACGGCACCGGGGACACGGTGACGGTGCGATGCTCGCTGGTGTTCAAATCCGAGGGCGCGGAGAATCCCCTGACGCCCAGGTTCTTCACGCTGGACCCGCCGAAGCACATCTTCGAGGCAGACGCGCGCTGACCGGCGACGCGCAGCCCCGTCAGCGCCCGATGTCCTCGTTCCAGACTTCCGGGTGCTCCTCCTGGAACTTCCGCATGAGGTCGATCGCGGCCGCGAGATTCCCGTTCACGACCTCGACACCGCGTTGCCGCAGCAGATCCTCCTCGCCGCGGAACGTGACGTTCTCGGCCATGACGACGCGCGGGATGCCGTAGAGCAGAATGGCTCCGCTGCACATCGCACAGGGCGACAGCGTCGTGTACATCGTCGCGCGTCGGTAGACACTCGCCGGCTGGCGCCCCGCCTGCTGCAGCGCGTGCATCTCGCCGTGCAGGATCGGATTGCCTTCCTGCTGCCTCCGGTTGTGACCGCGCCCGATCACGACGCCGTCGACGACGAGGCAGGCACCGATCGGGATGCCGCCGCTCTGCAGACCGAGGCGCGCCTCCTGCAGCGCCACCTCGAGGAACTCACGGTCGCGCGCGTCGACGGGCATCGGCTCACTTCGGCGTGTCGCCGGACTTGGTCGGCTTCGGCGACATGTGTTCACGCAGGAACGCACGGACTTCGGTCCACGCCTTCGCCGCGTTGGCCTGGTCGTAGCCTGCACTCGACGGGTTCGCGAATGCGTGCACGGCCTCGTAGCGCAGCACGCGGCATTCCTTGCCGGCCTTCTGCATCGCACCCTCGAAGGCGTCGACGGCTTCCTTGCTGATGCTCTTGTCCTTCGTGCCGAACACACCGAGCACCGGTGCGTGGATGCGCTGCAGCTGGGCGTCGTCGGTGGGGAGTTGGCCGTAGTAGAGCACGCACGCGTCGAGCCGCGGTTCGGCGATCGCGAACTGCAGCGACCATTTGCCGCCGAAGCACCAGCCGAGGGTCGCTCGCTTGCTGGCCTGGATGTTGGTGTCGGCGCTGAGGTACTCGAAGGCCGCCTTCAGCGTCACGCCCGCGCGATCGGCATCCACGGCCTTCATGAGAGCAGTGGCCTCGTCGCTCGTGGTGCCGACCTTGCCACCGTAGAGATCGACGGCCAGGGTCGCGTAGCCCTCGGCGGCGAGGCGATCCGCCCAGTGCTTGATGTGGTCGTTGAGGCCCCACCATTCGTGGATGAGCAGCACGGCCGGCAGCGGCGCCTTCTTGTCCTTCGGCAGTGCCAAGTAGTGCTGCTGCTCGCCGATCTTCACCATCGTCCCGGTCAGCGGCGGCGCCTTGTCCTGCTTGAGAGAGTGCAGCGCCGCGAACGCCTTCTCGTCGAGCACCTTGACGCCCAGCTCCTTCGCCTTGCTGAGCTTGCTGCCGGCGTCGTCTCCCGCCACCACGAAGTCGGTCTTCTTCGACACGCTGCCC
>JAYUCN010000463.1:0-1808 GCA_043740335.1 Planctomycetota bacterium | reverse complement strand
GATGTTCTTGTGCATGGGTGTGTCCTCAGGCGTGGGTCAGGGCGTGGAAGGCCTGGTCCATCTGGCCGCCGCCGCGCGCCTTGAACTCGGCCGGAGTGCCGTCGAACGCGATCCTGCCGTCGTTGACGAGCAGCACGCGCCCGGCCATCGCCTCCACTTCCTGGAACAGGTGCGTCGACAACAGGATCGTGCGCGTCTCGCCGAGCTTCTTGACGAGTTCGCGCGCATGCTTGATCTGGTTGGGATCGAGGCCGGTCGTCGGCTCGTCCATGATCATGACCTCGGGATCGTGCAGCAGCGCCTGCGCCATGCCGACACGTTGCTTCTGGCCCTTGCTGCAGGTGCCGATCGGCTTGTCGAGCAGTTCGTGCAGAGCGCATTCGTTGGTGACGAAGTCGATGCGCTCGCGCAGGCGCGCCCGGTTCATGCCGCGCGCTTCGCCGAAGAACGAGAGCAGCTCACGCGGCGTCATCTCCGGGTAGAGCGGGCCGTTCTCGGGCAGGTAGCCGAGTCTCTCGACCGCCCGCACACGGTCGGTCACGACGTCGATGCCGCACAGACGCGCGGTGCCCGACGTCGGCGCCAGGTAGCCGGTCAGGACGCGCATCGTCGTCGACTTGCCCGCACCGTTGGGGCCGAGGAACGCGACGACTTCGCCGCGTCGGATCGTGAACGTCAGATGGTCGATGGCGGCGAAGGACCCGTAGTGCTTGCACAGGTCGACCGCCTCGATCATGGGTTCTCGTTCGGTCATGGGATCTGCTCGAAAGGCCGAAGGTTGGATCGCCAGGTCGGTGCCGAGGTCGTCGGCTCCAACCGGGTGCTTCCGCGTCAAAGGGGGGCAACACCCTTAGCCGCAGCGAGGCTGCCGTGCAACCGCGCAACCGTGCGACCTGCGCCGGGGTGCCGACTGCCCGCGTGAAAAGCGGCGCCTGACGGGTCGGGCCGAGAAAAACTCCGGGTCAGCGACAGCTACGTCGCCCGTGCCAGCCGAAACCGAAGCCCGGCCCCCAGCCATACCCAGAGAAGCCTGGCCCCCAGAACCACACGTCGTGGCGCGAGCGGTCGTCCGGCCGGTGCGGCACGAACGGTGTGACCTGGACGAGCACGGGACCCTTGCCGGTCAGCACCTGGAAGTGCACGGCAAAGGCGGAGACATCGCGTGGCACCGCGTCGACGACCGGCTCGAAGAACGCATCGACGCGCGTCGTGGTGCCCGGCAGTGCGTCGGCGACCCCCTCGGTGCGAGCAGGCGCAATCGTGTCGATGGTCTGCTCGCCGATCTGGATCTTCTCGCAGCGCAGCAACGGCAGGTCGAGCACGAGCAGTTCCGGGCCGGTGTTCTCGATCTCGAAGCCGACATGCAGTTCGAGATGGTCGTTGCCGTCGTCGTCGTCGACGAGGCTCATGCCCTTCGACCAGACGCGCACTTCGCCGAGGGTGCCGCCGAGCACACCCGCATCGACAGGATAGACGGCGGCCGGTTCGCCGTCGGGGCCCGTGCCGTTGCCGTTCTCACGCGGCGCGAAGTAGCGATGACCGGCGCACGCACTGCACAGGACGAGCAGGGCAAGGGGAACGATGCGCATGCGGTGGTTGTCGCCGGCCGCGACGCCGACGGCAAGTCCCTGCGGTTTGCCAACCGCGCTGGCTAGACTGCGACACGCATGGCCAAGTCGCGAGCGGGCAGCAGAGTCCTCATGGCCTTGCGCAGATAGGGGCCGTTCCAGCGCGCAGCATTCTGCGGAGCATGCATCAGCACCGCCAGGCCCTCCTGCGTGCTGGGATATCGGCCCATGTCGAGATAG
>JAYUCN010000462.1:0-10881 GCA_043740335.1 Planctomycetota bacterium | reverse complement strand
GGCACCGGCGTCGATGTGAGCGGCATCACGCGTCTCGTCGATGAAGGTCTCGAGCGGCGCCTGCAATTGCAGCTCGGTCTCGTCGGCGGCGCCGAAGTGGACCAGAGCCGCTTCCGCGAGATCGAGAGCATCCTCGGCGAACCGGACGAAGGCCTGTCCAACAGTCTGCAGGACCTGTTCGGTGCAATCGGCCGGCTGCGCACCGATCCGGCCGACCGCGCCCTGCGCGGCGGTGTCGTGCAGGCGGGCGGGGCGCTGAGTCAGAGCTTCCGCCTCATCTCGCAGCGCCTCTCGGAACTCGGCGGCAACACCTTCGACGAAGTGCGTGGTCTCGTTCGCGAGGTCAACGACCGCGCCGCTGCGATCGCCGACCTGAACGGCCAGATCGTCGCCACCGAGGCGAACGGTTCGCAGGCGAACGACCTGCGCGACACCCGCGCCCAGCACATCCAGGAGCTCGGCAAGCTGCTCGACACGCGCACGATCGAGCGCGCCTCGGGCAGCGTCGACGTGCTCGTCGGCGGCCACCTGATCGTCGCCGGCGACCGGCCCTCGGCCGTGACGGTCGGCAAGGACGGCGGCGGCACGACGAAGTTGACGGTCGGTCGCACGACCTCGGCAGTGCAGGTGCACGAAGGACGCATCGCCGCGTTGTTGCAGCAGGAACAGGCGGGGTTGCCGGGCCTCACGGCCCGCATCGACGAACTCGCGCGCAACACGATCCTCGAATGGAACCGCCTGCACACCACGGGCATGCCGGCGTCGGGACCGTTCCGCACGCTGACCGCGGCCTACGGGCCCCTCGACGGCGACGGCGACGGCACCCGCGGCGACGAACTGCTGTCGCAGTCAGGCTTGCCGTTCGACGTGCAGACCGGCGATCTCTACGTGTCGGTGACCCAGGCCGCGACCAGCGCCATGGCACGTACGCGCCTGCACATCGACCCGGCGACGATGTCGCTGAACGACGTTGCCGCCGCGGTCAGTGGCATCGACCACCTGACCGCGAGCGTCGACCCCACCGGTCGCCTGCGCATCAGCGCCGACGACGGCTACGGCTTCGACTTCTCGCCGCGCCTCGATCCGAACCCGGATGGCGCGGGCACCTTCGGCGGCACCAACCCGTCGATCGGCACGCAGTCGGCAGGCCCGTTCGACCTGTCGGGACAGACCTTCCCGGTCAGTTTCACGGTCACCACCGGCACCTTGGCGACACCCACGACGACCACCGTCACGCTCGCTGCCAACGAGTTCGTCAACCCATCGGCCGCGACCGTCGACGAGCTGGTCACGGCGATCAATGCCGACCTGGGCGCTGCAGGCACGGCCAGCAACGTCGGTGGCCGGCTCGTCGTGCAGAGTGCGCAGGGCGGCAGCACGTCCCGGCTGACGCTCGCGAACGTCGGCGCTGGCACGGCCCTGGGCGCGCTCGGCCTGTCGACCACCACGGCGAGCGGCCGCGACAACCCGATCGCCATCACGGCCGAAGGCACCTACTCGGGGGCTGCGAACGAACGCTTCTCGTTCGTGCCCGAGAGCGACGGCATCGTCGGCCAGACCGCCGACCTGCGCGTGCGCGTGCTCGACAGCGCCGGCAATCTGGTCACCACACTCGCCGTCGGTCGCGGCTACGAGCCCGGCAAGCCCCTGGACCTCGGCAACGGCATCAAGGTCTCGATCGGTGCTGGCACCATCTCCGCCACCGCCGGCCAGGTGTTCGCCCTCGACGCACTCGCCGACAGCGACACCAGCGATCTGCTCGTGGCGGTGGGCATGAACGTGTTCTTCCTCGGCTCCTCGGCCAAAGACATCGAAGTCGATCCCGACATCGTCGGCAATCCCGATCGCCTGGCCGCGGGCCTCAGCCTGGCCGACGGCGACGCCGGTAATCTCGAGCGCCTCATGGCGCTGCGCTCGCGCGACCTCGACGCTCTCGGCATCAACACGATCGAGGATTTCTACGCGGACCTCGTCGGCGACGTCGGCTTCGAGACCGCGGCGGCCACCCAGGCACTCGGTGCCCAGCAGCAGTTGCTGGCCCAGCTCGAGGCCGACCGGCAGAGCGTGTCCGGCGTCAACCTCGACGAAGAGTTGATCAACATGCAGCAATTCCAGTCGGCCTACGAAGCCGCGGCGCGCTTCATCAGTGTCGCGCAGCAGATGACCGACACCCTCATCAACCTGGGCAGGTGACGACATGAGCATCCGCATCACGCAGGGCATGCTCTATGCGCAGGCACTCGGCGACGTGCAGCGCGGTCTGTTCCGCTACTCACGCCTCCAGCAGGAGGTGGCCACGGGGCGGCGCATCAACCGCCCCTCGGACGATCCGGCCGCGGCGC
Source organism: Planctomycetota bacterium (assembly GCA_043740335.1). Classification (GTDB taxonomy): domain Bacteria; phylum Planctomycetota; class UBA1135; order UBA1135; family UBA2386; genus DASVAL01. The sequence continues at coordinate 8,539 of JAYUCN010000462.1, read as the reverse complement.
TGCGCATCCTGCCGCTGCGCAAAGACCTCAACGATCTCGAGCAGCTCAGCAGCAACGTCTCGCTCGCGCGCGAGACCCTCAACACGGGGGCTGCCTCGCTCGAAGACGGCTCGGCGCTCATGACGCGCGTGCGCGAACTGACCACGCAGGCCGCGAACGGCACGATCAGCGCCAGCGACCGCCAGAGCATCGGCGCCGAAGTCGAGCAGCTGCTGAACCAACTCGTCGGCATCGGCAACAGCCGGCGCGGCGACCGCTTCCTGTTCGGCGGCACGGCGAACGGCGAGGCGCCCTTCGAACTCGTCACCGACGCCGGCGGCTCGCGCGTCATCTATCGTGGCAATCGCGAGAGTCTCTCGGTCGATGTCGCGCCGGGCGTCTCGACGGCGTTGAACGTGCCCGGCGATGCGATCTTCCAGCACCGTGATCGCGGCACGACGACCTTCGCCCCGGCGGTCGGCAGTGTGGCCACGGGCGCCGCAGCGGTCGGCTTCGGCGACACCGGCATCGGCTTCCAGGATCTCACGGTCTCCTTCGCCGGCCTGCACAGCGATGCGCCGAGCACGGTGACCGCCGGCACCGGGGCCACGACGGCGCTCGGCCCGCTCGCCTACACGTTCACGACCGGGCCCGACACGCTGAGCGTGGGCGGCGGTCCCGCGATCAATTTGCCGGTGACGAACGGCACCTTCACGACGGCCGACGGCCGCACGATCTCACTCACGGTCACGGGTGTGCCAACCACGACCACCGGCACGTTCACCGCGAAGGCGGGACTGTCGATCGACGGTGGTGCTTCGATCACCGAAGTCAGCGACTTCAGCAGCAGCAGCGTGATGGTCGGCAACAGCTACGACGACACGGTCCTCAACGTCGATGTGCAGAACCTCGTGCGAACCGGTGAGGTGCAGGTGAAGTTCGCCGGCACGTTCGACGCGTTCACGACCTTGATCACGCTGCGCGACCTCCTGCACAACGACGACGGCTTGCCCGACCCGGTCGTGCGCGACCGCATCGCCCAGATGCTCACCGAGATCGACAGCGCGCACGACGCGGTGCTCGACGGTGTGCGCGAACTCGGCTTCCGTTCCTCGAGCATGGACGTGCTCAGCAATCGCGTCGAAGGCCTGCGCGTCTCGCGCACCGAGTCGCTCTCGCTGATCGAGGACACCGACATCGCCGAGGCGATCCTCCAACTGCAACAGCAGGACCTCTCCTACCAGGCGGCGTTGCAGGTCAGCGCCCGCGTGATCCAGACCAGCCTGCAGGCCTTCCTGCGGTGATGCCATGACGACCGACTTCCTGCAGAGGATCGAACACGGCACGAGCCCCGTCGCCGCAGGTGCGGGTGCCGCGCCAGCGCCGGGCCCGAACACGCCGAACTTCCAACGGTTGCTCGAGTCGCTGCAGAAGCTGGCCGACCAGCACCGGCAGTCGCCCAAGATCGAAGACGCCGATCAACTGCGCGCCGCGATGGCCGCCGCCGACGACGGCTTCGTCACCGCGATGGATCTGCGCAAGAAGCTCGAAGCAGCGTTCCGCGAGCGCATGCCATGACCGTGGCTGGGGCGCAGGTGCGCCAGCTCGACCGCGCGACGATCCAGCGGTGGTTGCCGTTGCTCGACGAGTGGCTGCTACCCGGCGCCTTCTACGGCGTGCAGCACACCTGGCCGCAGCTCTATCGCAGTGACGGCGAGGGCATGTTCTTCGTGCTGTGCGACGACGAGCGGCTGCTGAGCCACTGCGCTTGCCGCATCTTCACCGTGCATGGGGACGAGAGCGTGTTCCGGGCTTGCCTGCTCGGCTCGGTCGTCACGGCTCCGGAACTGCGGGGCCGTGGGTTCGCTAGCCAGGTGCTCGGTGCGGCGCTCGAGGCGACGTCGTCATTGGCCGAGCACACGCTGCTCTGGGCCGAACGGCCCGGGTTGTATGCGCGGCATGGGTTCAAGAGCGGCGGGACCGAGGTGTGCTTGCAGCTGGTGCGGCGACCGCGCACGACGCTGGCCAACGTTCGTCTTTGCGAAGTGCGCGACCATGCGATTCTGTTCGAGTTGCATGCGCAGAAGCCGTGGCGCGTCGAGCGTTCGTTCCGCGCGATGTCGGGTCTGCTGACGACGCCCGGCATGACGACGCTGGTGCTCGAGCGCGAAGGTGTCGTCGTCGCCTATGCCTGCTGCGGCAAGGGCAGCGACCTGCAAGGGCACTGGCACGAAGTCGGCGGTCGCGACGAGCATGTCGCGGAGCTGCTGCCTGCAGCGATGCACGTCGTCGACCAGATCGAGGCGTTCCTGCTGTTGCCGCCGTATCGCCCCCAGTTGCGCGGCCTGCTGCAGCGCAACGTGGCCGGCGAGTTCGCAATGCCGGGGCCGATGGCGCATTCACCGCGCGGTCCGCTGCCGTCGATCTGGATCGACGGGCTCGACTCGGTGTGACCGGGCTACTCAGCGACCTTCCTTCGGCAGGAACGGCAAGGTCGGCGGACGCGGCCGGCCGTCGTCCGCGAGCACGTCGATGCCTACGCAACCGAGCAGGAAGTCAGCGAACTCGGCGACGTTGAAGCCAACATGCAGGCCAACGAACACCGGCACGATGCCGATTTCGATGCCGAACGCGTCGACGATGCGCTGCCGGGGCGTGAGGCGGAACGGTGACTCATCATCGAGGTCGAACACATCGCTGAAAAAGACCCACGAGTGCACGTCGTCGAACGCGTCGGGCGCACCGGGATGGTTGCCGCCCGTGCCGGTCGCGAACACGCGCGACCACGACGTGCCGTAGGCGATCGGGCTCAACGTCGTGAACGGCACGCCGGTGCCGTGGTTCGTCAGCGTGTAGCCCGGCTGCTGCCACCACGTGTCCTTGCCCCAGCCCCAGTCGGCATACCAGCCGCCGACGACGGCCGCAAAGGGGCCGAGCTTCGCTTCGATCGCGACGCCCAACGCTTCCTGGTGCCAGCGATACAGGAAGCAGTCGTCCAGGTCGGTGAGGCGGTCGTGCAGGTAGGCACACGCGGCGAACGGCAGGAGCACGATGGCGGCAAGGACGGAACGTGGAGTCACGGCGCCGTTCTACACCGCCCACCGCCCGTGCGAAGTGACGGACCGCACCTACCAGCTCATCGGAGCGGGCGCCACCGCCGATCGACGCAGGCGGCGAGTCGCCCCGGCCCCGAGCCTTGAAATCCCGGCAGGGCCTCGGAGTTGGTCCCCTGTTCCACTCGGCCGGCCGACCGCGCGCCGCGACCTTCCCAAACGGACCGTCGACGCCGCGCGCCGCCCCGCTAGACTGCTCGCCCGATTTTCGGCCAGAACGGCCCCGCCCGAACGACCCACCCCGACCGCCCGCCAGCCACCCGCCCATGGACATCGTCGTCTGCATCAAGCGCGTTCCTGCCACCGACACCGCGATCAAGATCGCCGCCGACGGCAAGTCGATCGATCCGACCGGCGTCCAGTTCGAGCTCAATGCCTACGACGAGTTCGCGTTGGAGCAGGCGCTCCGCATCAAGGAACAGCTCGGCGCCGGTTCGGTCACGGTCGTCACGATCGGCAGCAAGGAAGCGCAGAAGGAACTGCGCGACGCGCTGGCCCGCGGCGCTGACAAGGCCGTGCTGCTGACGACCGACCAGTGGGTCTACGACGGTGCCTCCACGGCGCAGGCGCTCGCGGCGTGGATCAAGTCGGTGCCGTGCCAGCTCGTGCTCTGCGGCCGCCAGGCGGTCGACTCGGACAACAACCAATTGCCCGGCAATCTTGCGGCACGCCTCGGCTTCGGCTGCGTGACCGAGGTCATGAAGCTCACGCTCGACAACGGCGTGTTCACGGCCGAGCGCGACATCGAAGGCGCGCGCGAAGTGGTGACCTGCAAGACGCCCGCGGTCATCAGCTGCCACAAGGGCCTCAACGAGCCGCGCTACGCGAACCTCAAGGGCATCATGGCCGCGAAGAAGAAGCCGTTCGAAGAGAAGCCGGCCCAGCTCGAGGCACCAGCGATGCAGATCGTGTCGCTCGTGCTGCCGGCCGCGCGTGCCGCGGGCAAGATCGTTGGCCAGGGTGCGGCGGCCGTTCCCGCCTTGATCGCTCTGCTGCGCAACGAGGCCAGGGTCCTGTAACCCCGAAGGAACTCACCATGAGCAACATCGTCGTCATCGCCGAAGTTCGCGGGGGCCAGCTCAAGCGTCCCTCGCTCGAAGCCATCACGGCCGCCCTGCAACTAGCCAGTGCTTCGGGTGGCAAGGTCACCGTCATCGCCTGCGGGTCGGGCCTCGACGCCGCCTGCGCCGAGCTCGCCAAGAGTGGGGCGCACAAAGTCACCGCCATCGACGGCCCGGCCTTCGCCAACTATTCGGGCGACGCGTGGGCCAGGGCCATCACCGAACAGGTCAAGGCCGCGGGCGCCTCGGCCGTGCTCATGGCGCACACGGCCATGGGCAAGGACGTGCTGCCGCGCGTGTCGGCGCTGCTCGATACGGGCATCGTCACCGACGCCATCGCAGTGTCGTTTGCCAACGGTGCCTTCGGCGCGCAGCGGCCCGTGTTCGCCGGCAAGGCGACGATGACCGTGCGCGCGACGAAGGCGCCGTTCTGTGCTTCGCTGCGACCCAACAACTTTGCCGCGGCCAGTGGCGGCAGTGGCGCGGAGATCACGAAGGTCGCACCGCCAGCCGGTGACCTGCTGTCCGTTGTGCGCGAGATCGTCGCGGCCGGTGCCGGCAAGACGCCGCTCCAGGAAGCGAAGGTCGTCGTGTCCGGCGGCCGCGGCCTCAAGGAGCCGCAGCACTTCAAGCTCATCGAGGACCTTGCCGCCGCGTTCGGCCCGGGCGTCGCTTCGGTCGGCGCTTCGCGCGCGGTCGTCGACGCGGGCTGGCGCCCGCACAGCGAGCAGGTCGGTCAGACCGGCAAGGTCGTGAGCCCGCCGCTCTACATCGCCATCGGCATCAGCGGCGCGATCCAGCACATCGCCGGCATGCGCACCGCGCGCACGATCGTCGCCATCAACAAGGACGCCGATGCGCCGATCTTCAAGATCGCGGACTATGGGATCGTCGGGGACGCGTTCGAGGTCGTGCCGGCGCTGACCAGGGCGATCGCCGAGCTTAGCAAGCACAAGTGAACGGACCGCGGCGATCGCTACGCCTTCTGCTTCGCCCGCTGCAGCCCTTCGATCTTCGCCATGACATCCTCGGAATCGGCCCGCCGCCACCGGATCCTTCCGGATGGCGAGGGTGCCGACGCGGGCAGCTGCGCCCGCCTTGACGGCCGCGGGGCGAAAGTCGACCATCGAGCCACGCAAGCGCTCGACCTTCGGCGATGAACCACGAACGCGGACTCGGACCCGGTGACGAACCGGATCGCACTTCGCAGATGCTGGCGCGATGGCACTCTGGCGACCGCGCGGCACTGCACGAACTGGTTCAGCGCGATCTGCCGTGGATTCGCAGCCGCATCCACCAGCGCCTGGGCGAAGCCCTGCGCCAACACGGCGACACCGAGGACTTCCTGCACGAGGCAGTGATCGAGATCCTCAACTACACCCCGCGGTTCGTCGCCATCGACGGCGACACGTTCCGGCGCCTCGTCACCCAGATCGTCGAGAACACGCTGCGTGGGCAGCACGAGTTCTACGGGCGCCTGCGACGCGACCACGCGCGGCAGTCGCCGCTGCCGAGCGACTCGGTGCTGGTGCTGGATCCCAGCGTGCGCAGCGCGACGACGCCGAGTCAGCAAGCCGCGCGCAACGAGGAAGAAGCGTGGCTGCGATTGGCGCTCGACCTCGTCGAGCCGGCGGATCGCGACGTCATCGTGATGCGCGAGTGGGGCGGCGAATCGTTCGGCCAGATCGGCGAGCGCCTGGGCATTCCGGAGAACACGGCGCGCATGCGGTTCGCCCGCGCGCTCGCGCGGCTCGCCGACAAGGTCGAGGCCCTGCGCCGCGGTGAAATCTGAACGGTTCGCTGGCCGTCAGAGTTCGACAGCCCGCGCTGCCCGCACGCCAAGGGAAGCCGCTTGGTAGTCCGCCGACTCCGACAAGGAGCGGTCGGAACAGCGCAGCGCTTTGAGGCGTTGGCTGAAGCCACCACCGCGTTGCATGATCGTGGGCGGATCGCCGTACTGTCTTTCGCGCAGGCCGTCGCCCGGCAGCGTCGGGCGTCTGTAGGTGAGACCCAGATCACACGTGAGTTCTTCGACGTTGCCATGCATGTCGAACAGGCCGAAGCCGTTGGGCAGGAAACTGCCGATGGGGGCATGCACGACGTAGCCATCGGTCAAGTCCTCCTCGACCTCCCATTGCCCGCCGATGTCGCGCACGGAGGTATCGGCGAAGTTTGCGTAGCGTGGTGCTTCGCTGCGGTCGACGAAGTGAAACGGCATGGCACTGCCGCCGCGGCATGCGTACTCCCACTGCGCCTCGGTCGGCAAGCCGAGGCCATGGTCCATGAGCACTTCGAGCGCACGTCGGAACGAGACGCTTTCGACGGGATTGTGCTGCGTCAACGAGGCCCCGCGCACAGGGCGCACCGCCTGCGAGTAGTAGCTTGGCGCGTCGCCGCCGGTGAGCCGGTGCCACTGTGCCTGGGTGGTTTCGTACTTGGACAGGAAGAACGGCGCCAACTCGACGCCGTGCACGGGTCCTTCATAAGGACGTGCCTCAGGATCGAAGTTGGCGGCCGATGGGTCATCGGCTTGGGCACCCATCGAGAAGATGCCCCCTGGCAACAACACGAACACGATGCCCATTCCATCGGTGGGTTGCACTGCGCCGTCGGGACGGCGTGCGGGTGCCTCCTTGTCGTGTTCACCCGAGCGCAGATGCACGAACTCCCACAGACCAGAGGCAGGGTCCCTCAGCAGGGGAAGAAGGTCGCGTTGTGGACGCAGGCGGAGGCCGCGAAAGCGCTCATCCGCCGCTACAGCGTCGGCTACTGCACGCCACGACGGTCCGGCTTCCTCCACGCAGCGCCGGTGGCTCTCGATGGCCCAGTTGACCTGGTCGCGAACCCTTGCCAGCTGACCTCGGTCCGACTCGGCGAACGTGCGCAGTCGCGTCACCAGGGCTTCGACCTGATCATGCAGGAACTGGGTCTCCGCTGGTTCGAAGCGCCATGTTCGACGACCCTCAACGCGGGCTTGCAGCGGTTCGCGTGCCACCTGCAGCGAGTCGCGCTTCTGCGTGATCGCGGCCACGTCCGTCGGCGGAGGTGACGCGGCCAGGCCCTCGTTCATCAGGGCAAGTTCCCGATCGAGAAGACGCAGCGACTCGGCTTCTGGATGCGTCGCGCGGTCCGCGGCGGCCTCCGCGTCGCCGTAGGGCAACGCGCGCGTGCGCACGCTCGTCAACAGGTCGACGAGTCCTGGCAGCTCGTTGGCGAGCGGTTCGCCGATGTCGTGCAACCACTGCCGCATCGCCGGGATCGCTTCGGCGCGAGCCACGCGGAACGCGCTCGCCGAACGCTCCGCACGCTCGATGCGCACGCCGATCGCCAGCCGGTTGACTTCGGCGAGTGCCGTTGCCGTGCGCTCGCTCTCACTCAGCAAGCGTTGCGTGAAGGCGAGGCTCGTGCCGAGCAGGGCGAGCGCCGCCGCCACTGTCACGCCGAGCGCAGCGGCCTGCCACGGCTCGCGCCGCAGCCAACGGCGCGTGCGCTGCCAGGTGCTCGGCCGCCGCGCCGACACTGCCCGTCCCGCCAGGAATGCCTGCAGGTCGGCGGCGAACTCGTGCGCGCTCTGGTAGCGCTGCGGGCTCGGTTTGCTGAGCGCCTTCGAGACGATCGCGGCGAGTTCGGCGGGCACCGCGTGGTTGTGTCGCGCAGGGTCGATCGGCTCGTCGTGTTGCAGGCGTTGGAGCACCATGAGCGGGTTGTCGCCCTCGAAAGGCAAGCGCAGAGTCAGGGCTTCGTAGAGCAGCACGCCCAGCGAGAACACGTCCGAACGATGGTCGAGTGGCTCGCCGCGTGCTTGCTCCGGCGACATGTGCGTCGGCGTGCCGGCGAAGTCGCCGGTCACGGTGAGAGCAGCGGCCCCTTCGCGGTGAGCAACGCCGAAGTCCGCGAGCAGTGCTCGTCCGTCGCTGCGCAGCAGCACGTTGCCCGGTTTCACGTCGCGATGGATGACGCCGGCCGCGTGGGCACAGGCCAGGGCTTCGGCGACCTGTGCGCCGATCTCGACGACTGTCGCCACGTAGCTGCTGGGCACGGTCCGGGCCGCCGGCTTCGCCGATGGCTCGGGCAGGGCCCCGAACAGTGCGGCGCGCACGGTGTCGCTGTTGGCGCCGACGAGTCCGGCGCGACGCACGGCCGCCAGCACCGTACTGAGCGAGGCGCCGACGACGAGTTCCATCGCGTACCAAGGCACGTCCTCGTGCACACCGGCTTCGAACACCTTGACGATGCCCGGGTGGTCGAGTTCGGCGAGCAGACGTGCCTCTCGCTGGAACCGCCACAAGGCCCGCTCGGTGGCGAGGCCCAACGGCGTCGACAGCACCTTCAGTGCCACCTGGCGTCCCAACGTCACCTGGCGGGCGAGGAACACCGTGCCCATGC
>JAYUCN010000461.1:0-4499 GCA_043740335.1 Planctomycetota bacterium | reverse complement strand
GCTGCTCGGCGGCCGTGCGGTGCCCACGTTCCTCGCCAGTGCGATGGCAGCACTTGGCGAAACGTGGCTCGAGCCCCCTTCCGTGGAGGGCTGGCACGGCGAACGGGCGTGGTTGTCACCGGCGGCCTGGCTGCTGCGCAGCAACTTCGTCGCCGACCTGCTGGCCGGGCGCCGCGGCAAGTTCGCGCCGCCACCTGGCACGTTGTGCCGGGGCTTGCAGCGTCCGCACGAACGCGCGAAGGCCGCGATCCTGCTGTTGCTCGACGGCCGCGCTGGTCCCGAGGTCGAGGCACGGCTCGCGGCCGTCGCGGCCGAGCACACCGACGCCGACACGAGTGTCGCCGCGGTCTTGCACGCTGCCGCCTGCTTGCCGGAGTTCCAACTGCTGTGAGTTGTCCATGACCCATCTCGATCGCCGCTCGTTCTTGCGCACCGCGGGGGCGCTGCCGCTGGTCTGGAGCACGCGCGGGCTCGGCGCCTGGGTGCCACGCGGCGATGACCGCGTGCTGCTCGTGCTCGAACTCATGGGCGGCAACGACGGGCTCAACACGGTCGTGCCGGTCGACGATGCGCGCTACGCGACCTTGCGGCCGAAGCTGCAGGCCGTGCGGAGCGGCAGCCACCGTCTGTCGGATGGCACGGCCCTGCACCCGGCTCTGGTGCGCCTGCACGCGCACATCGAGGCCGGTCGCGGCGCCGTTGTGCACGGTGTCGGCTACGAGCATCCGGACCGCTCGCACTTCCGCAGTCGCGAGATCTGGCACGTGGCCGATCCGCGTCACGTGCGCGTGCAGACGAACACGACGGGCTGGCTCGGACGCGCTGCCGACCAGCTCGCGGCGACGACGGCCGGTGTACCGGCGGCGGCGATCGGCGGTCTCGAGGTACCGTTGGTCTTGAAGGGACTCCGAACGAGCCCGCCGAGCCTCGCGCGCGTCGAGGATTTCCAGTGGCTCTCGGCGCACGAGCCGGGACCGGTTGCGGCCGCGTCGCGCACCCGAGCCGTGCTCGCGGCCGAGGAGGGCGGCGCCGGGGCGAGCTTGCACGACTTCGTCGCTGGGACTGCGCACCGGGCCGTGGGCCTCGCCGACGATCTCAAGAAGGCACTCGCGCGCTATCGCCCGCTCGCGGAGTATCCCGACACCGAACTCGGTCGCGACCTGCAGCTCGCAGCTCGCCTCGTGGTGTCCGGGTTCGGCACGCGGCTCCTGCACACGGGCTTGCCCGGCTTCGACACGCATGCGCGGCAGCTGCCGACGCACGCGGGGCTGCTCGCGCAGTTGGATGCAGCACTCGCGGCGATGCTCGCAGACCTCGAGGGCCATGGTCAGGCCGACCAGGTCGTCGTGCTCGTGCACTCGGAGTTCGGGCGTAGAGCTGCCGAGAACGCGAGCCAGGGCACGGACCATGGCGCGGCGGCCCCGGCGTTCCTGTTCCTCGGTGGTCTGACCGGTGGTGTGCACGGTCCGGTGCCGGACCTGCAGCGGCTCGACGATGGCGACGTCGTGGCGACGATGGACTTCCGACGCATCTATGCGGACGTCCTGTCGTGGCTCGCCATCGACCCGATCGCCGTTCTCGGTGCGCCGTTCGAAGCGACAGGCCTGTGGGCTGGCGACGGGCGGCGGTGATCGCGCTGGACGTAGTTGCCGCGGCCTTCAGTTGCGGCGATCCCGCGGCTCCGCGGCGGGCGAGGTCGCCGGCCGGTGGTCGAGCGCCTGCAGCACACGATCGACGTCGCCGAGGAACTTGCCGAGCCCGTCGAGATCGACGGGTGTGGGTTGTGGTGGGACCGCGGGCTCGGGCTGCAGGCGGCGCGCCACTTCGTGTTCGTGCGCACCTTCGTCCATGAGGTCGTTGCGATCGAACATGGCCGCGGCCTGGAGGTGCACGTACAGATTGCCGTCGTGCCGCGCGCACGCCGCACGCATCGACGCGAGGGCAGCCTCGGTCGCACCCTCGAGCTCGAGCCGGCGCGCCCTGGTCACCGCCGCGCGCGGATCGTCGTCGCCGACGGGGCTGAGCACTTCGTCGGCGCGGGCCAGCGCCTCTTTGCGTTCGCGACCAGAGGCCTGTTGCGCGAGGTCCAGCAGGTGTTCGGCGACCAGCGCGCGCGTGTGCGGGCCGGCATCGAGCTGCAGCAGACTCGTGAGGTCCTGCTGCAGACGGCGCATCGAGGTGGCATCGCCCTGGTGCCGCAGCGAGTCGATGCGGAAGTGCAGGATCTCGGGGGTCGCTTCGCCGCGCAGGCGCTCCGCCGCATCGAGGTCGTAGATCGCGTCGCTGTACTGACGCAGCCGGTGGTGCGCGCGCGCGCGCACGAACCACGCGAGGGCGAACTTCTCGTCGCGCGCGATCGTCGCCGAGGCGGCGGCGACGGCGGCGAGCAACAGATCGCGGCGGTCGTTGGCGGAGCGTGGACGATCCTGTTCGTCGCGCATCGTCGACGCGAGGGCGAGCAGGCGTTCCGCTTCGGCGAGGCCCTGCTCGAGCGCGCTGCGGTTGCGTTCCTGCACGAGGGCGAAGGCTCCGAGCGACAACAGCAGCACCGCTGCCAGCAGGAACGTGGTCAACGGCCGGCGCGCACACCAGCGCGCGCAGCGGCGCAGGCGGCCCGGCCGGCGCGCGAGCACACGCTCGCCGCGCAGGCAGCGCTCCAGGTCCTCGGCGAGTTCGAGCGCCGAGCCGTAGCGGTCAGCGGGGTTGCGCGCCATCGCCTTGCCGATGACGGCCTCGACGGCTCCGGGCAGGTCCCGGCGCAGCCGGCTCGGGGATGGAGGATCCCGTTCGGTGACGGCCTTCAACACACTCTGCGCCGTCGGCCCCTCGAACGGCGGCCGGCCCGTGACCAGTGCGTAGAGGCAGGCGCCGAGGCCGTAGACGTCGCCGAGCGTGCTCGCCGCACCGCTGCCGCCGAGCACGAGTTCGGGCGCCATGTACATCGGCGTGCCGACGATGGCGCCGCTCTCGGTCATCGATCCCGTGCCCGTTTCGCGCGCGAGACCGAAGTCCGTGATGGCGACTCGCGGCGACTCGGCGGCGTCACCGTCGCGCTCGTCGCGCAGCATGAGGTTGCCGGGCTTGATGTCGCGATGCACGACGCCGTGGTCGTGCGCGAACTGGAGCGCTCTGCCGACCTGGGCCGCGATCACGCAAGCCTTCTGCACGGGCAGTGGGCCGACCCGCAGTCGCTCTTCGAGCGTCACGCCGTCGACGAACTCCATCGCGAACCAGTGCAGGCGGCCCTTCTGGCCCTGGTCGAGGAAGCCGACGATGTCTTTGTGCCGCACGCGCGCCATGATGCGGCCCTCGCGCAGGAAGCGCGCCAGCGCGCGCTCGGTCAGCGTCAGGCTCGGCGGCAGGATCTTCAGCGCGATGCGCTGGCCGGTCGCGCGCACGCGCGCCTCGTAGACGATGCCCATCGAGCCCTTGCCCACTTCACGCACGATCTCGAAGTCCGGCAGCTCCTGCGCCAGGGTCTCGGGCGCGAAGGTGTAGAAGTCGCGCCGCGAACCGAAGTCGGGCGCTTCGCTCACGGCTGCCGCACGGCCGCCTGGATGCGGACGAGTTCCTGCAGCACCTGCGGCAGGTCCGACAAGCGCAGCATGTTCGGGCCGTCGCTCGGGGCGTGATCAGGGTCTTCGTGGACTTCGAGGAAGAGCCCGTCGACGCCGCACGCGACGGCGGCGCGCGCGAGGTACGGAACCTTCGTACGATCGCCGCCCGTGGCCGTGCCCGCACCACCAGGACGCTGCACCGAGTGGGTCGCGTCGAAGACGAGCGGCTGGCCGAACGCGCGCATGGTCGGGAAGCCCGCGAAGTCGACGACCAGCGTGTGGTAGCCGAACGTCACACCGCGCTCGGTGATCAGGACGTTGCGGTTGCCGGCGGCGAGTACCTTGCCGAGCACGTTGCCGACGTCGTCGGGGGCGAGGAACTGACCCTTCTTCACGTTGACGGCGCGTCCCGTCGCGGCGGCGGCCAGCAGCAGATCGGTCTGGCGGCACAGGAATGCCGGGATCTGGAGGCAGTCGACGACCTCGCCGCACGGTCCGCAGTGCGCCACGTCGTGCACGTCGGTGAGGACGGGCAGGCCGAGTTCACGCTTCACGGTGGCGAGGATCGAAAGTCCCGCGTCGAGTCCGAGGCCACGGAAGGCGGCGCCCGAGGTGCGATTGGCCTTGTCGAAACTGCACTTGAAGACGAGCGGCACCGAGGCGGCGGCGCAGACCTTCTGCAGAGCCGTGGCGTGGCGCAGGCAGTGCTCGCGGCTCTCGATGACGCACGGTCCCGCGATGAGGGCGAAGGGCAGCCCGCCGCCGAACCGGACGTTGCCGACAACTACTTCGCGCACGCGCTCGATGGCCGTCATGAAGGCATGCTACCACCATGCCTTCGGCTGTTCCGCAGCGACGTACGTCGGGCCCGCAGATCAAGTATCGCGCGCGACCGCCGGCTGCGGTGACCAGTCGCGCACGCCATGCATCGACGAAGGTCGT
>JAYUCN010000460.1:0-4506 GCA_043740335.1 Planctomycetota bacterium | reverse complement strand
GGTTTACGACCTGACCGAGCCCACGACCCACCACTTCGTCGCCGGCGGCCTCGTCGTTCACAATTGCAGTGAGTACCTCTTCCTCGACGACACGGCGTGCAACCTCGCGAGCCTAAACCTCGCGACGTTTTACGACGCGGAGACCGGCGCCTTCGACCTCGACGGCTACCGCCACGCCGCGCGGCTGTGGACGGTCGTCCTCGAGGTCTCGGTGCTGATGGCCCAGTTCCCGAGCCGCGAGATCGCGCGGAAGTCCTACGAGTTCCGCACGCTCGGCCTCGGCTACGCGAACCTCGGCACGCTCCTGATGCTGATGGGGGTCCCGTACGACTCCGAGGAGGGCCTCGCGGTGACGGGCGCCTTGACGGCCATCTTGACGGGCGACTCCTACGCCGCGAGCGCAGAGATGGCGAAGGAGCTCGGCGCCTTCCCCGGCTACGGGAAAAACCGCGAGTCGATGCTGCGCGTGATCCGCAACCACCGCCGTGCTGCCTACCATGCGTCGACCTCCGAGTACGAAGGCCTCAGCGTGACGCCCGTCGGCATCGACCCGCAGCTCTGTCCGCCCGACCTGCTCGAGGTGTCGCGCGAATGCTGGGACCGCGCGTTGGCACTCGGCGAGAAGCACGGCTACCGCAACGCGCAGGTCACCTGCATCGCGCCGACCGGCACGATCGGTCTGCTCATGGACTGCGATACGACCGGCGTCGAGCCCGACTTCGCGCTCGTCAAGTTCAAGAAGCTCGCCGGCGGCGGCTACTTCAAGATCGCCAACCAGAGCCTCGCGCCCGCGCTCGGCAAGCTCGGCTACTCGGCCGCCCAGGTCGACGACATCCTCGACTACGTCGTCGGCAGGAAGACGTTGGCGGGCGCACCCGCGATCAACCACGAGACGCTGGCCCAGCGCGGCTTCGACGACGCGGCGCTCCAGCGCGTCGAGAAGGCGCTCGAGGCGGCCTTCGACATCAGCTTCGCGTTCAACAAGAGCCTGCTCGGCGCCGAGTTCCTGAAGACGAGGCTCGGCGTCAGCCAGGCCCAGCTCGAAGACTGGAGCTTCGACCTGTTGAAGCACCTCGGCTTCAGCAAGGCGGACATCCAGGCCGCCAACGACTTCGTCTGCGGCACGATGACCGTCGAAGGCGCGCCGCACTTGAAGGACGCGCACCTGCCGATCTTCGACTGCGCGAACCGTTGCGGTCGCAAGGGCCAGCGCTTCATTCCCTACGCCGCCCACATCCACATGATGGCCGCGGTGCAGCCGTTCATCAGCGGCGCCATCAGCAAGACCATCAACATGCCCAACGAGGCGACGCTCGACGACGTCAAGGAAGCCTACCGCACGGGCTGGAAGACGATGCTGAAGGCGGTCGCTCTCTACCGCGACGGCAGCAAGCTGAGCCAGCCACTCAGCTCGACGGTCGATGAGGATGTTGCTGCAGGTGCTGGCGACCACATCGCCGCGATCACGCCGGAAGTGCACGCGCTGGCCGCGCGCATCACGGAACGCGTCGTGCACCGCTACATCGCCAAGCGCCGCCGGCTGCCGAACCGTAGAGCTGGCTACACGCAGAAGGCCGTCGTCGGCGGCCACAAGATCTACCTGCGCACGGGTGAGTACGAGGACGGCACGCTCGGCGAGATCTTCCTCGACATGCACAAGGAAGGCGCGGCGTTCCGCAGCCTCATGAACTGCTTCGCGATCGCGGTGTCGCTCGGGCTCCAGCACGGGGTGCCGCTCGACGAGTTCGCCGACGCATTCGTGTTCACGCGCTTCGAACCCAATGGCATGGTGCAGGGTCACGACCAGATCAAGATGGTCACGTCGGTCATCGACTACGTGTTCCGCGAGTTGGCGATCAGCTATCTCGGGCGCGAGGAGCTGGCGCAGGTGCAGAGCGAAGACCTGCGCAACACGACCATGGGCGGCAAGACCGCGCAGGGCATGGGGCCCGAGTTCACGGACGAAGAGGTGGTCTCCGAGACGGTGTACGACGGTGCGTCGCCGCCGCCGCCTGCTGTGCACGAGAACGAACATCTGCATCCGCACAGCCGCGGCATCACGCGGCCGTTCGATGTGCCGAGCAACGGGGGGTGCGGTAACGGTGGAGCGGCACCGACGACGACGAAGAACGCCGTGCTGCTGCGCGCGGAAACGTCGACGGTCATGGAAAGCCGGCAGACGCGGCTCAAGATCGCCGAGGCGCGGTTGAAGGGCTACGAGGGTGATCCGTGCGGCGGTTGCGGCGCGTTCACGTTGGTGCGCAACGGCACGTGCTTGAAGTGCATGAGCTGCGGGGCGACCAGCGGCTGCAGCTGAAGCGAGCTGCCATGGCCAAGTGGGTCGACTGTCTGCCTGGCTGCGCTTGCATCTTGGCCTCCTATGCGATGGCTGCGCTGCCGCTGATGTGCGCGAGCGCCTGCGGTGTCGTCGGGGTCTATTGGGCTGCTATCCGCCGGAGTGACGTTCGCAGTTTGCGTGAGCCTCTGTGATCTGCACCATCGTATCGGCGATCCAATCGTCAGTGCCCTGAACATCGCGTTGACGGCTGCGAGTCTGGGCATGTGGGCGGGCGTTCTGCTGCGGGCGTGGGCATCGCGACCGTGAGAGGGACAAGCGCGTGCCGGTTGGACCCATGGTGATGCCGCCATCCCTGGTGATGGGCCTCGCCATGTCGCCGCTTCCATCGTCCAGGCTCACTCCATCCGCCCGTCCACCGTGCGCCGGATCTTGCGCGGGTTCTCGTCGCGCAATTCCGCCGGCAACAGTTCGTGCGGCCAGTCCTGCCAGCACACGGGGCGCACCCAGCGTTGGATCGCCGACGTGCCGACCGCGGAGAAGCGCGCATCGGTCGCCGCGGGGTAGGGTCCGCCGTGCACCATCGCCGCGCACACCTCGACGCCCGTCGGCACTCCGTTCGCGATGAGCCGGCCGACCTTGGTGCGCAGCACTGCGAGCAGTTCCGCATGCTTCTCGAAGTCGTCGCCAGCACCGTGCACGGTGGCCGTGAGGTGCCCATGCAGCGAACGTGCGACCGCCAGCAAGTCCGTCGTCGCCGCACACGGCACCGCGAGCACCGCCGGTCCATAGATCTCCGTTCGCAGCCTCGCATGCGCGACCACGGCGTCGGCCGAGGCACGCAGCAGCGTCGGACACACCGCGGTCGCGGCCGTGCTCGCCGTCGCCGCTGTTGCCTCGATTGCCACCGGCAACCTCTGCACCTCGGCGAGCGCACGTTCGTACCCGGCGCGAATCGTCGCGTGCACCGTCGGTCCCGCACTCGCGGCGCCGAGCCGTTCGCGCAGCTTCGCCGCGAACAGCTCCGCGCCCGCCCCACCGATCCAGAGCACCATGCCCGGGCTCGTGCAGAACTGCCCGCTCGCAAGCGTCGCCGATGCCGCGAGCTGCTCGGCGATCTGTGCCCCGCGCGCCGCCAAGGCGTTGGGCAACACGAACACGGGGTTCACCGAACCCATCTCGGCAAACACCGGGATCGGCTGCGGCCGCCCCGCCGCGAGATCGAACAAGGCACGACCACCCTGGTGCGAGCCCGTGAACCCCACCGCCGCGATCGCACCATGCAACACGAGCCGACCACCCGTCGCTGGCGAACGACCGTGCAGCAGCGAGAACGTTCCCGCCGGCAAGCCGAGCGATTTCACCGCCGCCGCGATCACGCCACCGACGAGTTCGCTCGTGCCCGGATGCGCCGGATGCCCCTTCACGATCACGGGACACCCCGCCGCAAACGCCGACGCGGTGTCGCCGCCGGCCACCGAGTAGGCGAGCGGGAAGTTGCTCGCCCCGAACACCGCGACCGGCCCGAGTGGCACGAGCATGCGACGGACGTCCGGCTTGGGCTGCGGTTGTCGCTTGGCATCGGCGTGATCGATGCGTGCCTCGACCCACGACCCGTCTTCCAGCAAGGCAGCGAACAGCTGCAGCTGGTTCACGGTGCGGCCCCGTTCCGACTGCACGCGCGCCGCTGGCAACGCCGTCTCCGCCGTCACGCGCTGCACCAGTACGTCCCCGAGCGCCACGATCCCATCCGCGATCGTGCGCAGGAACCTCGCGCGCATGCCCGGTTCGCTCGCCGCGAACGGCAACGCGGCGTCCCTAGCAGCCGCACAGGCCCGATCGATCTGCTCTGTACTCGCTTCGCGGTAGATCGGTTCGAGCTCGCTGCCCGTTATCGGATCCATCGCCGCAAATGGCTCACCGCCGCCGACCGCCGCGACCCCGCCCACGACATGTTGCCCCGACAACCGCGTCACGATTGCACCTGCGGCCGCTCGGCGAGCGCCTTCTTGATGACGGCGAGAGCATGCTCCCGCAGCGCCCCCTGCACCTCGTCAACATGGCGCTCAACCTGGTCAGCGGCGAAAACCTCGCGTGGCAGCAGCGCAAGGCCGAGACTTTCACCGCCAGCACGCTGCACTCCGGCAACTACCGGCTCGGCTACCGCTTCACCAAACACTACGCGGTGAACCGCCAGAAAAACGGCCTCT
>JAYUCN010000459.1:0-10904 GCA_043740335.1 Planctomycetota bacterium | reverse complement strand
GGGGCGCCACCGGAGCAGAGTCTCGATATCGAGCTGGCGGAAGGGACCGACGCCTCGCTGCGCTGCCAGGTTCGTGGCGCCGACGACATCGACCACGGCATCGAACAACGAGCCTCGCCCGTGCGTGTGCAAGGCGCCGTCCAGGCTGCAGACACGCCAGTCGCCGAGCTCCTGGCCACGCGTGGTGACACGCCGCAGGTCTTCGTTCATCGTCACGAGGAGCCGCTCGCCGGCTGCCTCGAGATGGCAGACGCGCGCGATGCGCCGCACGTTCACCGCGATGTCGGCGAAGGTCGCCGGCACGGCGGTGCGTACGAGCGGCACACCCGCCGCCGCGAGCAACGCCTGCGTCTCCGACCTGGTGAACGCATCCGTGATCACGAGGTCGGGTCGCACCGCCAGCAACTCTTCGGGTTCTGCGCCAAGCGTCGAGACATCACCGATGGAGGTGGCCACTGTCGAGTATCGGGGATCCGCGGCGAATCTGTGGACGCCGACGATGCGCGCGTGCGGGGCGATCTCGAGCAGGATCTCCGCCGCCAGCACGGACGCCGCAACGATGCGCATGGGCGCCTTCTCCGGGCGCCAATCGTCGGCAGTCCATGGCGCCGCGTCGCGGCACGCAGCGTTCAGGGTCAGCGCGAACGCGAGGGCGACCTTGGTGGGACGGCGGGACACACTGCCATCATCGCCCTTCCTTCTTCTCCGGCAACGGAAAGGACGCCGGCAACTCCGCACTCTTCGACTGCTTCTGCTCCGACCACGGCGCGTCGAGCAGCACGATCGGGCCGATGTTCTCGGTGGTCCCCTGATCTTTGCGCTGCACGACGAGTCGCACCGTGTCGCCGCCGAGTCGCGAGCTGACGAGCATCTGGAAGTGTGGCCCGTTGGCGACATCGACGCCATCGACTGCCAGGATCACATCGCCCTTCGTGAGGCCAGCCTTGGCCGCAGCACCGTCCTTCGGTGTGCCCGCGATCTTCGCGCCTGGGCCAAGGTGCGACGTCTCCAATTGCACCCCGAGCCAGCCGCGCTGCAGGACCTGGCCTTGCTGCATGCGAGTCAAGAGATCCGGCATGTCCGCGATCGTGACGCAGAAGCCGATGCCCGAGTCGTACCACTCCACGCCGGCGTTGCGGCCCGACGGCGACAGCGGCACGGCGATGCCGAGCACGCGGCCGTGCACGTCGATGACCGCGCCCCCGTAGTTGGCCGGTGACGTGTAGGCGTCGATCTGGAGGGCCCGGCCGAAGATGCGCCGCCGCGCGCTGACGATGCCGATGTGCACCGTCGGTTCGTCGGTCGCAAACGTCCGTCCAAGGGCAAACGCCCACTGCCCGATGCGCACGGTGTCGGGATGCACGAACTCGGGCACCGGCAGGCCGGTCGCGTCGATCTTCACGAGGGCGATGCCGCGGCTCGTATCCTCGCCGCCGCGTTCGGCGTGGAACGTGCCACGACCCGGCACGGTGACGAGGATGGTGGTCGGATCGAGGTTGAGTGCGAACCGCGAGACGAGGATCCAGCCATCAGCCGTCAGCACGACGCCCGACGTCTTGCCCTGCGCCTGCTGGAAGCCCGGTGCCACGAGCGGGAGTTTCTTCTTGTCGCCCTCTGGCTTCGGCTCGTCGGGTTTCTGGTCAGGCGGCATCGGTGTGGGCTTCGGTGCTGGCTGCGGCTTCTCGTCCGGATCAGGCCCCGGTTCGACCTTCGGCTTGGGAATGGGCGTGCGTGGTGCGGGCGGCGCATCCCCGTCGACGACGCCGTCCTCACCGAGCGTGGTGCGCGTGCCACCGAACGTCTCGATCGTCACCACGAACGGCGCGGCTTTGGCGAGTGCCCCATGCAGCACAGGTTCCAGCCGCACGAATTCGTCGGCGTCCACGGGCCGCTGCGCACCCGCCGTGGCAATGCAGCACGCGAACAGGAACACATTGCGCATCGTCGTCATCGGGGCTCCTTGCTCAGGATCAGGTCGCCGTAGGCCACCTGGGTGCCACGCTTCCACGTGATCTTGACCGTCTGCCCCGGTGCGTACTTCGACAGGACCTCACGAAACTCGCGGCAGGTGCGGATCGAGTAGTCATCGATGTGCACGATGAGATCGTCGGGTCGCAGCCCCAGCGACGCGGCCGGTGACTCCTCCTTCACCCGTTCGACGTAGGCGGGCGGCGATTGCAGCCCCGCCTTGTCGAACAGCACGACTCCGGTCCACACGAGTTCGTTCTTGGCTACCACCTCGGGCCTTGGCTTGCCGAGCAGATGCTCTTCGAGGTACGGCAACAGGTCGCGCGTCGGGATCGCAGCGGACAGCATCGTGTTGGTCTCCTTGCTGTCGAGCAGGCGCACGTTGAAGCCGATCCACCGCCCATCAAGGGTGAACAACCCGCCGCCGTAGTGACCGGGATTGTTGCAGGCGTCGGTGAGGATCAGATCGCCGTCGTACTTGACGTCGGTCATGCGGTAGCGCAGCGCCGTGTTGGCCCGACCGACGACGACCCCGAACGTCGCGCTCACCTTCTCGGAAAACTCCGCGAGACGGAAGCAGTTGCCGAGCGACACGACGAACTGGCCCGTGCGGAACCCTGCTTCGGCCTCGGCCGATGGCCACAGCGGCTGCAGTTCTCCTTGCACGAGCGTCGGATCGATCTTGAGCAGACGGACGCCGAGGTGCGGATCCTCGGGCAGCAACGTCGCCTCGTGCACCGAGCCGTCGTAGAGCACGACGCGCGTGCGGTCCTTCTGGATCATGATCTGGTCGAGGGTCAGGATGTGCCCTTGCTTGGTCACGATGATGCCCGAAGCAAAGGCACTGATCGTCGCCAGCCCCGACGCACCGTGCACCTTGACGAGGCTCGGCAGGAACCTGTCGATGACCTGTTCGATGCGCGTCACGGGCTTGCGCTCGGCGAACGAATAGGCCTTGCCGAAGTCCTGCGTCTGCGCGCCGAGCAGGCCCGCGAGACACACAACTGCCGTGGGGACGGAACGCATCAAGTCCTCCGGAACCATGCTTCGTCGGCCTGGCCCAGACCGCGATTGCCCGAGCTCCACCCTGGTTCGAGCTTGCCGTCGACGACGAAGCGAAGGTCCTGGCCACGCACGTGCCACTCGACGCGCGCGCGCCGCAGCGGATCGCGGAACGTGAAGCCGGCGGGCGAGCCATCGGCGAACAACCACGCCTCGCACTCGCCATCGCCGGGCAGGGCGAAGCGGAACGCGGGGGCGCCGAACACGTGCACGCCGCCCACCAGTTCCACGTGCTCGAGGCTGGCGAGCGTGGTCACACGCTGCCACAGCAGGGTGTTGCAGGTCCACTCGCGGCGCAGTCGCTCCGCTTCTTCGGCCGAGAGTTCGCGCACCGAGCCGCGGTCGACTGCGTGGCCCTTGTCGGCCGCCTCGCGCACGAGCACGAGCTCGCCGATTTCGAGCCGCAGACGCTCGCCATCGCGGATGGTGCGTGTCACGGTGCCATCGGGAGCGGTGCGACTCCAGTACACGCACGCACTCATCTCGTCGACGTCCAGCCAGGCACGCCGCAGTGCACTCGCAGCCAGGCGCCGGTTGGCACGACTGGCGAGGCGCGCATCAGCTCCCGTGCCGTCGCGACTGGAACCCGTGTCGAGGGTCGCCAGGCGCAGAGTGACACGACGCTCCTCGCCGAACGCGCCCTCTTCCTGCTTCGGTCGATACCAGACGGTTGCCCACGAGGCCGACGGCAGCACGCCGATCAGCGTCGCGAGCTGGTTCGCGGAGCGCACCTCGACGTCGTTGAAGCGCGTGAGCTCGTCGCCAAGGCCGATGCCGGCCGCGGCGGCAACCGAGTCGCGGAACATCTGCTGCACGAAGACGCCGCGTCGACGCGCGTCGCCCGTGCCAGAATTCATGAACCACGCGCTCATGTCGAGCGTGCCGTGTTCGGCATGCCGGCCGGCCATGAGGTCACCGAGGAAGTTCTTGATCTGGTTGCTCGCGATCGCGAAGCCAACGCCGACGTTGACACGGCCGCGATCGCCGATCGAGATGCGGCCGTTGATGCCGACGATCTCGCCCTTCTCGTTGAACAACGGTCCTCCCGAGTTGCCGGGGTTGACGGGCGCATCGACCTGGATGCAGTCGGGGTAGACCAGGATGCGCTGCCCTTGACCCTCCTGGTACCGATGCGTGCCCGAGACGATGCCGAAGGTCACGGTCGGTGTGAAGTCCGTCGCCAGCAGGAACGGATTGCCCATCGCGAACACGGTCTCGCCGACGAGCAGCTGGTCGCTGTCGCCGAGCCGGCAGCACGGCCATTGCTGCCGGGGCTGCTTCGGCAGGAGGCGCAGCACCGCGAGGTCGCTGCCCGGATCGATGCCGAGCACCTCGGCTTCGTAGAGCTGGCCGTCGGGCAGACCCACCTTCTTGTTGCGGTAGTGGCCCTTGCCGCGGGGCTGGTTCTCCTCACGCCACTCCGCCTGCCAGGTGTCGACGAACTTGCGCTCGTCGTCATCGGTCGCTTCGGGGTGTTTGCTGCGGAACGCCGCCACATCGGCTGCCGGCGGCTGCGGTGGATCGGGCAGCTTGAAGGGCTGCTCGACAGGCTTGCGCGGGTCGGGCCTCTTCTGGTCGTCGGATTCGCCAACGACGTGGTAGTTCGTGAGAACGAAGCCGGCGGAGTCGAAGACGACACCGCTGCCGCCGCCGGGCGCGTCCATCGACATGACGGAACAGACCGCCCGCGAACATCGCTCGATCACGCCAGCGCGACGCGCTTCGCTTGCGAGCACCGCGGCGAGGTCGGGATCCTGCATGCCGCACAAGGCGACCGCGCACAGCAACATCATTGGCCTACCGTCCCGGTCAAGGTGTCACCTCTGCACGACGCGTGCGTCCGCGAACGCACAGAAGTCGCCGAGATCGTAGTTCTTGCCGAAGTCGACTTCGATGGCGAGACGCTTGCCCTTCTTGAGTTCGATCCGCACGGCCTCGGCTGGCTTGCCCAACGTCTTGGGCGCCGATTCGAAGACGGCCACCTCGTCGACCCAGACGCGGAACACGGCGTGCGCCTCGGGGCCGCCGCGATCGTCGATGCCGATCATCGCTTCAAAGAGGTCGTACTTGCCGCCGAGGTCGTAGGTGAGCCGCGTGCGGGGTACAAGACCGATGCCGCGCGTGAACGTCTTGCCGCCGAGCACGATGCCCGGCCCGGCCACCGACCGGTCGATGGTCCACGGCCAGACACGATCGAAGGCCGGCGTCTGCTCGACCTTCGCCGGCAGTTCGGAGAGCCAGACGAGACGATCGCTCGCGATCTGCATCTGCAGGAGATTCTGCTGCGGGATCTCGAGCACTGCCCCCTCGTCGAGCCGCAGTCGCAGCGAACCGCCGACTTCGAGCAACCGGCCTTCGAGCCGTTCGCCCGTGGTAAGTTCCACGCTCGTGCGCGGCTTCGCTTGACGATCGGGTGCAAACCCGGTGTTGCTACCGAACACGATCGCGGCGAGGCCCTTGAGCTCAAAGTCGTACTCGGTGCCGCGAAGAAGGAAGTCGATGCGGTCTTTCTGCATGCCGACGACGGTCACCACGGAACGCTGCGGCTTGCCGTCCTTCTGCACGTAGATGAGGTCGTCGTTGGCGGGCGGTTTCTGCAGGTCCGCTGCGAACAGCGCGGGCTCGGCTCGCTCGGAGCCGCCATGACGCAGACCGCGCACCATGCCAAGTGGAACGTCGACCACGAGACCCGAAGGCAACTCGACGGACAGCAGCGACGGCTGGCCCGTGGCGCCGGGCTTGCCCGACAGCCGCTTGGCGGGCAACTCGAACCCCGAGCGCAGCCAAACGCGGTGGGGCGCCTGGATCGGTTCGGCGACGGCCCCCGCACGTTCGAACGAAGCGATCTCCGTGAGGTCCATCACCTCCGAACCGGCGTCGCCGACCACGGACGCGCGTCCGTCAGCAAACACGACCAGACGTCCCGCAAACGTGCGTCCGTCGATGG
This sequence comes from Planctomycetota bacterium, assembly GCA_043740335.1. Taxonomy (GTDB): domain Bacteria; phylum Planctomycetota; class UBA1135; order UBA1135; family UBA2386; genus DASVAL01. The sequence continues at coordinate 4,927 of JAYUCN010000459.1, read as the reverse complement.
TCAGCAGCTTGCCGACGGGGCCATCCTGTGCGACGACGGCGGCAGCGAACAGGAGCGTCGCCAGCACGGGTGGCACCAAGGAGGGATACATCATCGTCGTTCGCGCTCGATCGTGAGGTGGTGCCCAAGCCGCCGAGGCCACTCGTTTCTCCGGGGTTGCCCGAGACCCTGGTTCCAGGAGGCCCTAGTTCCCCGGTGCCTTGCCGAGCTTCTTGTAGTACTCCTCGAGCATCTTCTGGTACTGCGGCGGCAGACCCTTCTGCACCGCAGCCTCGATCTTCTCGCGATCGCGGTCCTTCATCTCGCCCCAGCGATCCGCGAGGGACGGCTTCTTCTGCAGATTGCCGACGCTGCCGTCACCTTCGGGCAGTGCGCTGTTGCTGGCCGGGGCCTGCGACGGACCGTTGCCGGACGGCGGACCGCTCGACTGCTTCTCCATCTCTTCGTACATCTCGATGAGTTGCTGCAGTTCCTCGATGTACTTCTCCTGATCGACCTGCACGGGCTTGTCGGTCTTCTGCTTCTTCAGGTCGCGCGTCGTCTTCTTCATGCCGTCGGCGAGTTGATGCAGCTTGCTCTCTTGCTGGCGCTCGAGTTCGTGGATCTGCTGGTGCGCCGCCGAACGGAAGCGCTCGCTCGCCTCGGGGAACCACAGCAGGAAGGCACGAAAGCGCGGGATCGCGGCATCCGGCATCGGCACCTCGGCCAACGACTGCGCATAGAAGAACGCGGCCTCGGCATCGAGCGGCGACTGATTGATGTCGTGCATCAGGTACTCGTTGAGCACCTGGAGGGAGCGTTCGGGGTCGTCGCTGTCGAGGAAGACACGCGCCAGGTGGTAGCGCACGTGCGCCTGCAACAGCGGGTCCGCGGTCCCTGCGAGCACCTTCGTGAGTTCCAATGCTGTCGCCGGGTCGCTCGCCTCGTGGAGCTTCACCGCGGCGTCGAAGGCTGGCACGGCGGAGCGCAGCAGGTTGTCGGCGGCGCGCGCGAGTCCCGATTCGGCGACCTGTGCGGCAAACGTCTGCACCTGTGCGTCGGTCGCGCCGAGCTTCTTCGCCTCCGCCTCGAACCGCGCGCGGTCGAACGGCAGGAACGGGTTCTTCACCGCCGGCGTGGGCACGAGCGGCGGCGGCGCAGCAGAGCCCTCCTGCGCGCCGGCCAGTCCCAGAACGACCGCGGCCGCGAGCAGCGCCCGCAACCAGGAAGTGCTCATCGTCCCTCTCCCTCGGCCTCGTTCTCCTTGCCCAGCTTCACGGCGAGCCGGCGCATGAGATCGCGCACGCGGCCCTGCTTCTTCGACAGGGTCTCCGTGGTCGCCACGGCATCGTCGCCGACCTTCTGCTCCGCCGGCCGGCCGTCGAACTCCTTGGTGGACTTGTTGACGCGCTCCTGCAGGTACTTCAGCACCTTGAGTTCGGCGGACACCGGCACGAGCGGCGGCTGGCCGTTGCAATTGCACTGACCGGCACCCTCGCGTCGTTCGATCTCGCGGCGCAGCGCGTTGATGAGCAGTTCGAGAATGTCCTCGACCTCACGCTGACCGGCCTGCACCGGTGCCCCGGTCTCCTGACTGCGACACCGCTTGGCGACACCCTGCAGTTCTTCCTTCAGCGTTTCGACCATCGGTGGGAACACCGCGGTCGTGGCGTCTTCCTCGAGCAGCTTCAGCGCGTCGGATGCCTCGACCTCGAGGTCCCCCTCGCCGGTGGCGATGCCGAGGATCTTCTCGACCAGTGCAGCGGGCAGTTCCCCGCTCGCGGTGAGCACGTTGGCGCGCGTCTTGTCGAGCGTCTTGGTCTGCATCGACAGTTCGCGCTGCTTGTGCAGCATCGCCGTGAAGCGCTCCTCGAGCGCGCGCAGCACTTCGTCCTGCAACTGCTGGCGCAACTGGGCGAGCGCGTCGTCGAGTTCCTTCTTGGCGGCTTCGAGGTCGTCCTTGGCGTCCTGCTGCTTCTGCTTGGCCGGCTTGTACTCCTTGAGCTGACCGGCGGCGGCGCGCTGCTTGGGAACGGCCTGTTGCACGCGCTTCTTGCCGGGCGTCGGCTGGCTCTCGGCGTTCTCGCCCTGCTGCTCGGACTTCTCCATGTCCTTCGACAGGGTGTCCGTGGCGTGCTGCGTCTGCTCCTGCTTCTTCACCTGCTGGTCGAACGGCAGCTTCTGCAGTTCGCGGCGGGCTTCTTCGGCCATCGCCTCGAGCTCAGCGACAGTCTTCTTGAGTTCTTCGATCGCCTGCTCCTGGTCCTTCAGCGCCGACTCGGCCTTCTTGTCACCGAGCTGCTTCTGCGCCTTGCCCATCGACTTCGAAGCGCTGCTGGCACTGCCGCTGCACTGGCCGCCGGCCTTCGGCTCGGCCGGCTTGCTCTCCGCGGGCTTGGCAGCCTCGCCAGGTTTGCCTGCGTCGTTCTTCAGAGACTTGCCGGCTTCGTTCTTGATCTGCTCGTCCTTCTTCTCGAGGGCCTCGAGGTCCTTGGCGAACTTCTCGGTGTCCTGCTGCAGGTTGCCTTCCTTGTCGGCGAGCGGCTTCGTCGCTTCCGCGGCCGCCTGCACGCCGAGCTGGTTGGTCTGGTCGCGCAGTTCCTTCTGCTGTTGGAGCAGGGCCTCGGCGCGCTGCTTCTGCGCTTCGATCTCGGCGAGGTGCTTCTGCAGCTCCTCGGTGTGGGCCGAGCCATCCTTCTCTTCGCCCTGTTCCTTGGCGAGGTGATCGACGCGGTCGCGGAACGCCTGCAGCTTCTGGATCTGCTCGAGCAGCTTGCGCAGGTCGACGTTGCGATTCTGGAGAAGGTCGTAGAGCGTGCCGAGGTCCTTCCTGATGTCGACCATGACCGCGAGCCCGTCGTCCCAGCGTTCCTGCTGCAGCAGGGAGCCGGCGTGCTCGAGGCGCGAATGCAGTTTCTTCTCCTGCACGAACTGCAGCCCGACCGCCAGCAGCTGGCTGTCCCCCGGTTCGGACTTCTGCAGGACGGTCATCAGCTTCTGCATGCGCTCCGTCAGGTCGCGGAACTTGGTGCGAGCCAACTCCTGCTTGCTGACGACGGTCTGCTGCTGGTCCTGCGCGCGCAACGTCGACGCCACGGGCGTCAGTACTGCGAACACCAGGGCCGTGAGAACGGCGATGCCACGTGCGATCATCGAAACCTCGGAGGTTGCAGGCCCGCCTCATGCGGGCCCGATAGGGGTCGTGCAATGCTCACTTACTTCTTCGGCTTGAAGATGTCGTTTTCGCGTTCCTTGACACGCCTTTCGGCATCGCGGTTCGCGTCATCCTGTATCTTTATCACGGACCGCAGGTCTTCGAGCAGGGCAGCCAAAGTCTCGGCTTGCTCCATGTTCTTCAGAACGGCGGCAATGCGGCGCTGGATCTCTCTGTAACCTTCGACGGCCGAAGCCCTTGTCGCTTCCTCGGCGGTGCCCGCGAAGGTGTCGACGAGCCGGCTCGTGGCTGGGAAAGCCTCCTTGGCAAGGGCGGCCAGGGGTGCTGGGATGAGGCCCTCGAGTTCGCGCACCTTGTTCGGCTCCATCATGCGGTTGTTCTCGTACTCCCACAGGATGCGCTGGTAGGACTCGCCCACGAACGCGGCGCGCCGACCGAGCGCCTGCTGCTGGCGCGCGAGCGTCTTGAGGCGCGCCTCCACCACTTTGCGACGATCGCCGGCCTGCTGCGGGTTCGCCATCTCGCCCACTTCGAGCGTGGCCGTCTGCTCTTCGTCGGCGATGCGCTGCAGTTCCTGCCGCTGCTCCACCTGGCGGCGCCTCAACTCCTCGCCGAGCTTGTCGCGCGTGACGACTCGGAACGTCATCGTCTCGCCGTAGCCCTGGTGCGGGTCGCCAGGGCCGAAGTTGTCCTTCGCGCCGAAGCGCAGCGAGAACAGCATGCCGGGGTGGATGCGGTTCTGCGGCGCGTTCTCGTCGGGGATGTGATTCCACTGCGTGAGATCGACCGCGACCGTCGTCTCGTAGCGCAGCGCACTGCGCGACAGCACCGCGCCGAACACGGCCTCGGCACGTTCGAACGGCACCTCGGTGGCGGGCTGTGTCCCGCCCGGCTGCTTGTCGGCCGGAGCGTCGACGGCGACGCGCATCGAGGCATCGACTTCGCGCAGACCGAAGTCGTCCTTCACCTTGAGGTCACCCGGAATGCGCGCGTGACTCGTGATCGACGAACCGATGCCGCGCAGACGGAAGTCGAGCGTCGGGGGCTTGTCGTCGCCGACGCGCAGCAGGAGCTTCGGCGGCGTGCTCGCACCGAGGTGATCGCGGTCGAGGACATTGACGACCAGGAGGCCCGAAGCGCTCGGCTCGAACACGCCGGCGAAGGCGAGGCTGTCGGCGGCGCAGGTCAACGCGTTCTTCTGGTCACTGCCGAACAACAGGAAGGCCTCTTCGAGCGGCTTCTGGCTCTTGCCGGAGATGGCAAGCTGCGCCCCGCGCGGCAGCCGCAGCTCACCTTCGGTCGGTGGCACGAGCTCCGGATCGCGACCCATGTACTCGGGGAACGTCACGCGCACCGCCAGATCGTCGATGCGCGGCCGTTCGACCACGATGGCGCGCAGTTCCACCGGCAAGGCGTCGCCGCCCTCGGCGCGCAGGGTCACGTCGGCGAGTACGGCGTCGAGTGTCCACGTGAACTCGCGCTCCCCGGTGCGACTCATCGGCTCGGTGCCGGTCTCGCCGCCGCGAAACGCGTAGTCGACGAAGACCTGATCGGGCACGGGGCCCTCGACACTGACGCGCACGGTCAGCGGATCTCCCTGTGGCACAGGGACACCGTTCGCCGTGTCACCCACGAAGGCGAGGCTCGTGTAGCGCGGCCAATCGACGTTGCCGAGCGCGAGGTTCCGGCGCGCCCACAAGCCGAGCGACGACGCATCGAGTGCGGCCCAGCCGCCGAAGAACACCACCACCGCCGCGATCGCGGCGGCGAACT
>JAYUCN010000458.1:0-4516 GCA_043740335.1 Planctomycetota bacterium | reverse complement strand
CATGACCTCGCCCGCTTCCAGCACGAACGGTTTTGCCGGGGCCTTGCTGGCGGCGGGCTGCTGACTGGCGCACGAGGCGATGAGGGCGGACAGCGAGAACAGGACGGCAGTGAGCTTCATGGTTCCTCCAAGTGGTTCGCCCTGTGACGACGCGGTCGACACCTTCTTCCCGCCGGGATGCTTGGGCGGGTAGCGTCGGGTCATGGTGCGCACGATCTGCTTGTTGGCCCTGGCCCTGGCAGGGGCCTGTCGATCGGCAACGGCACCGGCGACGCTGCCGACCGACGCGGTCGCGCGACTGCACGGGCACAACGACTACCTGCAGCCGGTGCCGCTCCACACGGCGCTACAGCTGGGGCTCGGCAGTGTCGAGGCGGACGTGTTCCTCGTCGACGGCGAACTGCTGGTCGGGCATGAACGGTGGCAGTTGCGCGCGGCGCACACGCTCCGCGCGATGTACCTCGAGCCACTGCGGGCTTTGGCGACTGCCAATGGCGGGCGCGTCCGGACCGATGGCAGGCCGTTCGTGCTCCTCGTCGACATCAAGACCGATGGCGAGGCGGTCTACCAGCGCTTGCGCGAGGAACTCAGCGTCTACCGCGATCTGCTGACGCACGTTGCCAACGGGCGCACCGAGCCCGGGGCCGTCACCGTGATCCTGTCGGGCGACCGGCCGCGCGCCACCGTCGCCGCCGACCGCGATCGCCTCTGCGCGCTCGATGGCCGCCTCGGTGATCTCACGGCCGAGCCATCGCCGCCGGCCGATCTCGTGCCCTGGATCAGCGACGCGTGGGAACACGTGTCCGACTGGGACGGCAAGGACGAACTGACGGCGGCGGAACGGCAGCGCCTGCGCGAGCTCGTCGCAAGCACCCGCGCGCAAGGTCGTGAGCTGCGATTCTGGGGCGCACCGGATCGGCCCGAAGCCTGGGCCGCGCTGATCGAGCTCGGCGTCGACCACATCGGCACCGACCAGCCGAAGGCCGCCGTGCACTGGTTTCGGCAGCAGGTCGCTCGTTGAGCGTGCCGACGCGATCTCCAAGTCGCGAAAAGTCATGGACTCGTTGTCCGGTTGGCATCTCGGCAGGTCATCCAGGTGTTGCGCACCTTCGCGCCACGGACCTGTTCCCATGAACTCCCTGACCAACACCATCCTCCTTCGCTTGCTCTCCATCCTCTGCAGCGCGCTGCTCGCCGGGAACTCGATGGCTCAGTGCACCACCATCGGCTCGGCGGCCTACTGGGAAACCTACGGTGCCGGCTGCGGCACGCCGCCGGTCTTGACCGCAAGCGCCAATCCGGTGCTCGGCTCGGTCATGGCCCTGCACACGGCGAACCTGCCACCGACGACCCTCGTCGTGGTCACCGTCATCAGCTTCACTGCGCCGACGACGCCCACCAACACGCTGTTCACCATCCCGCTGGCTTCCGGATGCTGGAACTACCTCGCCGGACCCCTCGACTACGTCGTGACGTTCCCGTTCAGCAATGGGGCCGACACGTGGCTGGGGATCCCTGCGAGCACCAACTGGCAAGGGCAGATCGTGCACGCGCAGTCCGCGATCCTGACGTTCGACTTCGCGTTCGTGCTGTCGGAGATGTCGAACGCCCTCTGCCTGCACCTCGGCACGTAGGAGCTGCGCGATCAGTACTCGCCCATGCGCTTGCTGCGCACGAAGTTCGTGATGAGACGGAAGGCCGACAGGTCGGGCACGCTCTTGCTCGCGCGGGGCGCCATCTTCCAGTAGGCCTCGGTCCGCGACGCGCGCCACTTCTCGAAGGTGAGGCCCATGTGGTCGACGGCGTAGGCTTGGCGATCCTTGTCGGTCTTCAGGTCCGGCGCCTTCTCGAGGCCCTGCAGGTCGAAGTGGTTCACGGAATCGAGGATCACGCCGTGGCCCGAGAAGAACCACGCCGCGAGGTTGCCGGTGCCGTGGCGCTCGGCCGCGTCGGGACTGTCGATGAGCACTTCGCAGCGTTCGGGGTCGAGCACTTCGATCAAGTGGGCGCCTTCGAGGTGGTAGATCGGCACCACACCGGGCGGGAACACGCCGTTCAGGAGCGGGCTCTCGGCGCGGCACGGCAGCGCGCGCACGTCGTCGAGCACATCGAGGGCGCGCGTCTCGGCCTTCTTCATCATGCCGGGATGGATGCGCCCGATGGTCTCGGTCAGCGACCAGCACGAACCGAACAACGAACCGCCCGTGCGCACGAACCATGCCAGCGGTTCGACGTCGGCGGGGGCCAGTTCGCCCGTGCAGTTCGAGACGAAGATCGCTTCGGGGTGCACGCCGCCGGTCGCGACGAGCTTGGCCTCGGTCGCGCGGTACTTGATCTCGAGGCGGTCGAGCAGCTGTTCGATGTGGTCGCCGCGGCTCTTGAACACGATCACGTCGAGGCCCTGGTAGATCTCGTTGTCGGGCACCGCGTAGCCGTACTTCTTGAGCTTGTCGATCGACTCGCTGCGGTCGACGAAGACGTGCTTGCCCTTGGCCTGTCCCCACCATGCCTTCCACGACTTCTGGTCTGGGGCGACGTCGAACTTGAACGACATCGTGCGCAGCGCTTCGTGCGCGGCGTGCGCGACGACCGGGTTGCCGTCGGCGAGCATGCCGATGATGGGTTCGACCGCGGCCTCGCGGTTCCAGTGCATGAGGCCGACGATGGCGGCCCCGCGCCGCGTCCATTCCGCATGCTTCAGCAGCGCGAGCAGAGGCTCGAGCGCGCGGTCGTCGTCGGTCTTGCCGAGCGACACCGCGGCACACGCGGCGATCGTCCAGTGCTGGTCGGCGAGCGCGCCGATCAACGCCGAGGCTGCGCCCTGGATGCCGGACTTGCCGAGCAGCACGATCGCGCGTTCGCGCACCGCGTCGTCGGCGTCCTTGTTGACGATGGCGGTGAGCCAGTCGACGGCCGCGGGGGTGGTGAGCGGTCGCAGCGCGATGACGGTGTCGACGATCTGGAACTGCGCCCGGCGGTCGGTCTCGCGCGGGAAGTGGGCGAGTGCTGCCGCCAGCGCTTCGTCGCCGCCGATCTCGCGCAGGGCCTTGCCGGCCGCAGCGCGCGCGGCACCGTCGTTGGCGGTGAGCGGCGCCTGCAGGGCGGCGATCGCGGTCTTCTTGTCGAACACGGGCTTGTCGCCGCGCGCGAGCAGCACGCAGAGGCGCGCCCGACGTGTCATGGGCAGGGCCTCGGCGCCGGCACCATCGAGCACGGTCTTGGCCAGCGCCGCGCGATCGTCGGGTGCGGCGGCGATCATCGCCGCGAGCGCGCGCAGCAGGCGCCGTTCGACGACGTCGTTCTGTGCAGGGCCGCCGAACAAGGCGGCGAGGGGTTTCTGATCTTCCTGGCGCGGGGCCGCGGTGACGGCGTCCAGCGCGCGGCAGCGCACGACGAGGAACGGTTCACTGAGCAGCGTGCGCAGCGCGTCGGTGCGGTCGGCAGCGCACTCGAGCCACGCCATCGCCGCCGACTCCCGGATCGCGGCATTCGGATCGCGCAGCAGCTTCTTCAGCTTGTCGGCGTCGGCCACCGGTTTCTGGCTGCGGTTCACCAGGGCGAGCGCTTCCTGGGCGAGAACCTGCGTCTTGCCCTTCGCCTTCTTGTAGAGCGCGCTCGCGGCCTCGGCGGCGTCGATCGCGGCCAGCGCCTGCGCGGCGGCCTGTCGGATGCGCACGACGTCGCCGTCGATGGCGAGATCGAGCAGAGGCTTCAGGGCTGGCTTGCTCTTGAGTTTGCCGAGGGCGAGGGCGGTGCGTTCCTGGACCTCCCAGTCCTTGTCGTTCAGCAGCGGCAGCAGCAGCTTGTCGGCATCGGGGCGGTCGGAGGCGCCGGTCGCGTCGATCGCGGCGAGGCGCGCCTCGATCGACTTGCTGTGCAGGTCAGCGGTCTTGTCGGGAGTCGGCGGGGTTTGCGCGAAGGCGGCGGCAACGACCAGGAACAGGCAGGCGAACGGGCCGGAAGAGTGGAGCAGCGAGCGTGCCATGTTGGGAGCGGAGGGTACTCACGGCAGCCACGCGCGGCACGCGCCACGGCGGAATCGGGCAAGAAGGGAAGACGTCGCCGTCTCGTCACCACACTTCGCGCAGGTCGACCTCGATGCCGCGGAACGTGCGCAAGCGAATGCGGTCGTTGGCGACGATCGGGGCACCGTAGACACCATTGCGCAGCACGAGTTGCTTGACGACCTGTGCCTCGGGATCGACGAGCCAGAACTCACGCACGCCAGCTCGTTCGTAGCGGCCGCGCTTGGTGCGAAGGTCGTAGTTGCGATTGGACGGCGACAGGATCTCGATGAGCAGGTCGGGCACGCCGGTGAGCTTCTTGTCACCGATGATGGAACGGTTCTTCGGCCGCAGTACGACGAGATCGGGTTGCACGCAGCTGCCGCGGCCGAGGTGGACGTCGAGCGGGGCGCTGAGCACGACGCCGCGGTTGCGATCGGCGATCAAGGTCATCAGCTGGTGGTGAAGCCAGCCCGAGACCAGCTGGTGGTACGGGCTAGGGGCGGGATTCA
>JAYUCN010000457.1:0-4521 GCA_043740335.1 Planctomycetota bacterium | reverse complement strand
ACACCCAGGGCATGGTGCTCGGCAAGGTGCGGCGGCGGTTCCGCCTCGACGGCGTGTGGCGCAAGGTCGTGTCGATTGCCTACAACGGCCTGGTGTTCTTGATGTGGCCGCGCCTCGGCAGCATCGACGTCAACGGCAGCCCGAAGATCTTCCCGCGCGCCTTGCTGGGCCAGCTCGAGCTCAGCAGCCAGCGGTGGTTCCTGGATCCCGAACTCATGATCAAGGCGCACTACCTCGGCGTGCGCGTGATCGAGATGAACGTGTTCGCGCGCATGCGCGGCAACGGCCTGTCGCACGTACGGGCGAGCACCTGCTGGGAGTTCCTCGTCAACCTGTTGCGCTTCCGCTTCTCGCGCGAGATCGCGCGCTGGCGGCGGCAGAACGCGGGCGGTGCCGCCGGCCAGGATGCCGTGTCGTCCACGCCTCGCTCGGGTGGGTGATCGGGACCATGCAACGGGCGGCACGCAGCCCGCGACGCTCTCCTACAGATCCACTCGCACAAGCTTGCCGTCTGCTTTCTTGAGTTCGACGGCGACCCGATTCTCGCGGGCCCACAACTTCGAGAACCATCGGTGCGGTTCGAGTCCGGCGCAGGATTCGCCGTCGATGGCGACGATGCGATCGCCGACGACGATCCCGTGCTCGTCCGCCGGGGTTCTGGCGTGGACTTCGACGACCGTCGGCAGGGCCTCGTCTCCGGTCTTCGCTCCAGGTCTCGGCGCACACGCGTACAGCCCGAGGAAGCGGCCCGGCGCCGGCACGCGCCACTTGGCTCCATCCGCCGCCATGGCACTTCCCGGCTCCAGCTCCAAGCGTTGCCGAGTCAGATCGATGCCGACCCGAGCGAAGCTCGCGAGCACGCCGCCACCGAGTGCCATTTCGTAGTAGGCTTGCTCGCCCGCGGGGTCGATTGCGAGCAGCACCCATGGTCGCTCGAACGTGACGACACCGAGGCGCAGCGAGTCGATCTGCGCGAGCAGGTCTGTAGCACCCTTCCCGCCCGCGCCCACGGTCCTGGTTGGCACTGCACCTGCAGCGAGCCAGGTGTCGGCATCGCTCGGCATGCCAATCTGCCTCAACCCCGCGAGCGTGATGCGAAGGGCCACGTGCATGCCCGTGTCGAGCACGGCGGTCGCGCTCTTGCCGTCGACTTCGATGGCCACGTTGAGCGCGCCCCGTTCCCTTGCCCGCGTCAGGGGCACCGTGAACACCGTGCCTCCGACCAGGGGTGCTACCGGAGCGCCCCGCATGCCGAGGCGACCCTGCCGGATGTCGAGGACCGGTGCAGTCTGCTCCCACACCTCGCCGCCGAGGATGATGCCTGGCTGCCGGTGGTCGCCGAGCTGGATCAGGAACGGCGTGGCCATCGCCGCGGCTTCGACCTGATAGAAGCCGAAACCGGGCAGCTCGAGCGCATGCAGCCACCGCCGGGTGCCAACCGCCAGGCCAGCGTTGGCCCGAGCTTGCATCGGCGTGAGGATGGCCAAGCCCAGCTGATCCGCGAGGTCCGCGTTCATGCAGCTGCTCGTGGCACCGGTGTCGAACAACGCGGACACCGCGACGCGGCCATCGATGCGTACTTGCGGGACGAGGAACTGGCATGCGCCTGGAACCGGGTGCTTGATGACCTCGAGCGGGCCGGCGTCCACGTATGCCGCCAAGGTCGGCACGGGATTGCCCTGGAACAGCGCCGGATCGAGGGAGCCGAACGTGACCTTGTCGATCTGGATGCGCCGGGGAGGTTCGCTGACGTAGCCTTCGTACCGCACCGCCGGCAGGCGCAGCGGGCCGAACTGCTGCCAGTCGGCAAACCGCACGTAGTGTTGCGGGCTCACCTCGGCGTTCGCGGTTCCGTGCAGCCTGCCGTCCTGCGGATCGAAGAAGAGCTGCACGCAGGAGCCACTGGGCGCGTGGCAGGCCAGCGGTTCCACGGCAAAGCCGGTCGGGATCTCCGCGGGCAGGCCGATTGGCCGAGGCAAGCGCAGCGTGGGTCCGAGTCCCGCTCGATCGGCTAGCGCGCCGGGCTCGAGGTAGCGCAGTCCATCCAAGAACGCGACTTCCAGGAAGGGACGAGCGTCGTCGCCAAAGAGCAGCGTGCACTTGTCGTTCGCGTCCGGGCGCCACGCATGGCGGCCATCGCTGATGCGCACGAGCGTCGGCGGCGCGCCGGCCGCGAACACCTCCTGGCGGAATCCGAACGGGCGGCGGCGCACGAACGTGCGCAGCTGCAGCGGCTGCGGCTCCGCCTCGATCGTGCCCTCCATGACGAAGTCGCCCGCATCGGCGAGCGCGGCTCGCCCGCAGCAGAACGTGGCATGTTTGGCCAGCAGGGCCTCGACCGTGGCCTGTTGGCTGATTGCCACGCCACCGAGCAAGGCGATCGCGACGGAGCACCCTGCGGCAGTTGGTCCTGTCGAGAATGGATGTTCTGCGGTACGGCTTGGTCGGCGCACGGGGAACTGCCACTGTAGCCGGGACATCCTCGTCAACCTGTTGCGCTACCGCTTCTCGCGCGAGATCGCGCGCTGGCGGCGTGCCCACGTCGCGAAGGCAGCACTCGACCTGCCCGGGCGATAGGATCCTGGTCCCTTCGTTCCTTCGCCAGCCCCCATGCACGACGAACTGCTGGTCCTCGGTGCGGCCACGGCCCTCGCGACCGCCCTCGTGGCGGCGCGATTCCTGCGCGCCGATCGTTCCCGACTCGTGGTGGCCATCGGGTTGGCGGCGCTTGCCGCGACCGCTTCGGTCTGGGCGGTGGCGACGCAACCGCCGGCGATGCCCGAGCAGGAGGTGACGGCGCGTCCCATCGAAACCCAGGAGAACGGCTACGTCACGTCGTCGACGTGCCGCGCGTGCCATCCGCACGAGTACTCGACCTGGCACGATTCCTACCATTGCAAGATGACGCGGCGCGCCGGCCCGGACACCGTCGTCGGCAATTTCGACGACGTCCGCCTCACGCTCGAGGGCAAGGACTACCACCTCGAGCGGCAAGGCGACGAGTTCTGGGTCGAAATGGCCAACCCCGTGACGACGGTCGCCGACCTGCCGGCCCGCGTCCGTCAGCGCATCGCGATCACCACCGGGTCGCACAACATGCAGGCCTACTGGTACGAGACCGGGTTCACGCGCACCATGGGACTGCTGCCGTTCACGTGGCAGATCGCCGAGCAGCGTTGGATCTCGCGGCGGGCGGCGTTCGTGTTGCCGCCGACGGATCCCGTCGACCCTTCGCTCGGCACCTGGAGCATCATCTGCCTGAAGTGCCACGCCACCAACTCGCGGCCGCGCATCGATTACGAGGGCAACGTGCAGCGTGGCGCCGACACGCGCGTGGCCGAGTTCGGCATCGCCTGCGAAGCGTGCCACGGACCGGCCGAGGCCCACATCGCCAGAAACCAGAACCCCGCGCGTCGCTACTCGCTGCACCTGTCGGGCGATGCCGATCCGACCATCGTCAATCCGCGGCGTCTCGAGCCCGAGCGTTCGACGCAGGTCTGCGGCCAGTGCCACGCCTCGCTCGACTACAAGTTCACCCCGGCGAGCATGAACACGTGGTTTCGCGACGGCTTTGCCTACCGGCCTGGCGACGACATCGGCAAGCTCGGCACCGTGAAGTTCGAGGGCGAGGAACAGTTCTGGTCGGATGGCCTGATCCGCGTCGCCGGCCGCGAATACAATTCGCTGCTCGGCTCTCGCTGTCACGACCGCGGCCACATGACGTGTCTGTCGTGCCACGTGCTGCACCAGCCGAACGACGATCCGCGGCCGCGCCACGAGTGGGCGAACGACCAGCTGCAGAACCTCGACGGCGACCAGACCTGCCTGCAGTGCCACGCGTCGTACGGCAAGGACATCCCCGCCCACACGCACCACGCTGCTGGCTCCACGGGCAGCCGTTGCCAGAACTGCCACATGCCGTTCACGACCTACGGGCTCATGAAGGGCGTGCGCAACCACCGCATCGCCAACCCGAGCGTGCCATCGACGCTCGCGACGGGACGGCCCAATGCGTGCAACCAGTGCCACCTCGACCAGACGCTCCAATGGACGGCGACGCAATTGCACACGTGGTTCGGCACCGAAGTGCCGAAGCTCGGCGCCGACGACCAGGAGATTGCCGCCAGCGTGCAGTGGATGCTGAAAGGGGACGCGGCGCAGCGCGCGCTCATGGCCTGGAGCCTCGGCTGGGATGCGGCCCAACAGGCGTCGGGCAGCGAGTGGATGGTGCCCTACCTTGCCGAACTGATCGATGATCCCTACGAGGCAGTGCGCATCATCGCCGAACGCTCGCTGCGCACGTTGCCCGGCTACGACCACTTTCGTCACGACCTGATCGGTGCTACGGCGACGCGCAGCGCCGCGAAGGCGTCTGCCCTGGAGCAATGGCAGAAGGCACGGCCAGCACTCGGCAGTCGGCGGGAGACGGTCCTGTTCAAACCCGATGGCAGCCTGCGCGACGATGTGTTCGCGCGCCTGCTGCGGCAGCGCAATCTCCGCCTCGTCAGGTTGTTCGAGTAG
>JAYUCN010000456.1:0-4523 GCA_043740335.1 Planctomycetota bacterium | reverse complement strand
GGCAGTTCGTCGCGGCCGTGGTTGCCATCGCGCAAGGCTTCCCAGGCATCGCGGGCGCGCTGGGCGAGTTCGGGCGTCAGCACTTCCCAGAGGATCCGACCGCCCGGGTCCAGCGTCGGCATCTTCATGGCGCGTCGTGCGGCCGGGTTGGCGAGCACGATCTCGCCGCCGCTGTCGACGACGAGCACGCCTTCGCACAGCGCCTCGAGCACCGACCGCGAACGTTCGTACGCCATCTGGAGCGACATCACCTGCGCCACCGCGTCACGCTGCCCTTCGCTGCGCGCCGCCCGGGCGCCAACGTGCAGCGCCAGAGCACCCTCCGCGCGCATCGCATGGCGTTCGACGACCATCGCCAGCAAGGCTGCCGACAGCACGAGGCCAGCCGCCGACAACGGCGCGCCGAATCGACAGCCGCGTGGCCCTTGACGGAGGAAGTCCTGCAGGTCGCGGCCCGCTGCGACCGATGAGCGCTCCAGTGAGGATCTGCATGGGCCTGCTCGAACTCTGCCTCCTGCCATTGCTGTCGCCCCAAGAGCCCGCTGCCAACGGCTCTCCCGTGACCCCGGCCGCCGCGGTTGCCGCCCCTGCACCCGATCCGGACGTGCTGGCACTGCTCGCGGCGGAACGGCTCGGTGCCAATGCGGACGTGACCGTACTGGCGACCCTGGCTTCCTCGAAGAACGAGACGGTGGCGGCCCGCGCCGCCTGGCTGCTGGGCAGGACCAAGGACCAGCAGACGGAAGCGCTCTGCGGTGAGGTCGCGACGAAGAGCCCGCATGCAGAGGCTCGCCTGCAGGCCATGTATGCCCTCCGCAACCACGGCGACACCAGCGCGGTCACCGCCGGACTGCAGGGTCTCCTGGACAGCGATCGACGCGTGCGTACGATCGCGGCCCAACTGCTCGGCAGGTTGCGCCGGCCGACTGCGGTCGAGCCACTGCTGGCGCTGCTCGACCGCAGTCGCACGGACCGACCCGGTTCCGCCACGGATCTCCAGGCCGCGCTGCTCGCGTTGCACGACCTCGGTGCCGCGGAGCATCTGCTGCGCGCCGCCACGGCCATTCACGATGGCAAGGCCACGGGCACCGGCGAAGCGCTGGCATTCTGCTTCCAGGACCTGTCGCCGCAGCTCGAGCGCAAGCAGGAGATCACGACGCTGCTCGCCGTGCTCGATCACAAGGAACCGCTGCTGCGCCGCTTCGCCATCGGCCGACTCGCCGAACTCGGTGACCCGACCACGGCCCCCGCCCTGCAAGCCCGACTGAACCAGGAGACGGAGCTGCGTCCCCTCGTCGAAGTGGCACTCGTCCAGCTCCGCGGCGACGAGCAGGAACCGTCGACCGACGAACTGGAACGTGCCCTCACCAACGTGCGGCACCTGGCCGCGCGCGCGGCGACTCGCTGGGCCGCTCTCACCGAGATGGAGCGCTGGATCGGTGGTACCGTACCCGTCGCCTTGCTCGTGCTGCTGTTGGTCACCATCCGCATGCGGCGGCGGCACGCCGCAGCAGCTGCAGCGGCCGCCACTGCGGCCCTCGTCGCCCCCTCGGACGAGTACTTGGAGGAGATGAACGCCGAAGCCGAAGCCCTCGCGGAACAGACCGAAGCCTTCGAGGCGGCAACCGAAACCTTCGCGGAGGAAGGGTCGCCCGACGCCGCCGAAGTCGATGCGGATGCGGCAGCAACCGCGACGGACGACGAGTACGCGGCGGTCGCCGACCAGGCCGACGCCGATCAGGCTGACGATGGTGTGCTGCATCGCTGAGGTGCTGCCTCGGCGGCTGGCCCTCGTCGCAGCGCTGGCAGTGGTGACGATGGCAAAAGCCGCGCGCTGCCAGTCCGCGCCATCGCTGCCGACCGTGCACGCAGCGTTCGCCGCAATGGCAAAAAGCATGGCCGTGCCCGGCATCGCCTGGCTGTGCGGCGACCACCTGCCTTCTCGCCCCGAGTGGCCGCCCGCCCTCGACGCCGCGCAACCGTTCACGTTGGTGCTGTCGGGCCGGGGTGTGACGATCCGCGCCACCGAGGTTGCCCTGCCCATCGGCGTGGTCGCTGCCGGTTCGTGTGCATTCGAGGAAGGGCCAGCCCTGCTGTGGAGCTGTGCGAGCGACGGCACCGAGGACTGGTACGTGCCGCTCGGCTTCACGGCTCCGGCGGCGTGGACGCAGCTGCTCGATGCGCTCGATGCGGAAGTTCTCGACACCGCACGCACCATCGACCTGCCGGTCGTCGTCGGCCACCTTGCCGGCGCCTGCATCGATGGCGATCCACGCGCGGCATTCGCCGTGGGCGCTGCCCTGTGTGGAAACGTCACGTGGCTGGCCTGGAAGACCAAGGACCACCTGCGCGTGCGCGGCCGCAGCGGCGGCGGCCTGTCGCTGCCGTTCGCGCTCCTGTTGTTGGCAAGTAGCGACAGGAACCCGCCGCACGCACTGTCGCTGCGGGCCTTCGCAGCTCGCGACGACGACCGCGCCGAGGCCGCACGCCAATTGAGCCGTGCCGACGACACCTGGTCCGTGACCGCACTGCGGGCGCTGCTGCACGCCGAGGACGCGGTGCGGCTCGCCGCCATCGATGCCCTCGTACGTCGGCGCGCGAACGACGAACTGCCGCGCATCGTCGCCGCGGCCGGACCTTCGACGCCGTGGGCCGCGTTGGCCGCCGCCGAGGCACTGCGCGAACTCTGGCCCGATGCGTCGCCTGCCGTGCGCCAGCACACGCGCGTGGCACTGGCGAAGAGCGACAGCATCACGCTGCGTGGGATCGACCCGAACACGTTGTCGCGCACACCTGGCACCGCTGCCGGTGACGTCGATGTGGGCGCGCGAATGCGCGCACTCTTGGTGCTCGGACTCGCGGCGGTAGGGCTGTATGGCCTGTGGGCGCGCGAACGGGCGCGCCTGCGACAGCGCACGAGCTGAGCCAGGGTCCCAGGCGTCAGCGAGGCGCCGCAGTATGCTCCGCGCCCGCATGCGACCGCTTCCCGTGCCCGACCCTGCTCCGGCCCGTTCGTTCTGGCAACACGTCGTCGGCAGCTTGCGCGGGGAGCACCACGACTACACCAAGGGCTCGCTGCACACGGCGATCCTGCTGCTGGCGGTGCCGATGGTGCTCGAGATGTCCCTCGAGTCGCTGTTCGCACTCGTCGACATCTGGTGGGTCAATCGCATCGACGACGGCTGGTTCGATGTCGCCCCGACCAACGGCGCCGCGGCGGCGGCCATCGGCAGCACGGAAGCGATGTTGTCGATCGTCTATGCGATCGCGGTCGGTCTCGGCATGGCGGTCACGGCCCTCGTCGCGCGCCGCGTCGGTGAGAAGGATCTGCACGGCGCCGCCATCGCCGGCGGGCAAGCCATCGGCCTCGGCGTCGTGGTCGGGGCCATGCTCGGCATCCCGGCGCTGGTCTGGGCGCCGGAGTTGTTGTCGTCCATGACGGACGGCAACGCGCACGTCGTCGCCATCGGCACGGGCTACGCGCGCTGGATGCTCGGCGGCAACGTGATCGTCACGCTGCTCTTCCTCCAGAACGCGATCTTCCGCGGCGCTGGCGATCCGATGCTCGCGTTGAAGACGCTCATGGTGGCGAACGGCATCAACTTGATCCTCGACCCGTGCCTCATCTTCGGCCTCGGTCCGTTCCCGCAGCTCGGCGTCACCGGCGCCGGGTTGGCGACGTGCATCGGCCGCAGTGTCGCCGTGCTCTTCCAGTTCTGGGTGCTGCGGCACGGCAGCGGACGCGTGCGGCTCGATCGTCTCGTGCGCTTCGACGCGGGTCCGATGTGGCAGCTCGTGCGTCTCTCGTTCGGCACGATCGGTCAGTTCCTCATCGGCACGACGAGCTGGGTCGTGCTCATGCGCATGGTCTCTGAGTTCGGCGAAGCGGTCACGGCCGGCTACACGACGGGCATCCGCATCCTCATGTTCGCGCTGCTGCCGGCGTGGGGCCTCAGCAACGCGGCCGCCACGCTGGTCGGTCAGAACCTCGGCGCCAGGCAGCCGGAACGCGCCGAACGGTCGGTCTGGCTCACGGGCCTCTATGACATGGCGTTCCTCGCCCTCGTGACGATCGTCATGGAAGTGTGGCCCGACCAGATCGCCGGCCTCTTCGTCACCGACGCCGAGGTGCGCGGGCACGCCATCGACACGCTGCGCATCTTCGCCGCGGGCTACGTGTTCTATGGCTGGGGCATGGTGGCGATGCAGGCATTCAATGGTGCGGGCGACACCAGGACGCCGACGTGGCTCACGTTCTGGTGCTTCTGGATCCTCGAGCTCTCGGTCGCGTGGCTGCTGGCCTTCCACCTCGAACAGGGCCCGCGCGGCGTGTTCTGGTCGATCCCGATCGCCGAGTCGTGCTTCGCCGTGGCTGCACTCGCGATGTTCCGTCGCGGGCGGTGGAAGACGGTACAGGTCTGACGGCCTTTGCCTGGGTCCCTGCGCTATCGTGCGCACATGCGAATCCCGACCATCCTGCTCCTCGTCAGCGTGCTGCACGCGCAAGAGCCTCCCCAGCCCCC
>JAYUCN010000455.1:0-1820 GCA_043740335.1 Planctomycetota bacterium | reverse complement strand
ACCTTGCCGTACTTGTTCGCTTCGCGCACGACCTTCAACATCGTCTCGGGGTCCTGCAGGTCGCCGGCGGTCGGTTCGCCGTCGCTGAGCAGGAACAGTTCGTCGATCTTCGTCGCGGTCTGCTCGCCGTAGCGTTGGTCGCCGAGTTGCAGCGCCGACGCGAGTCCGTCGTAGAGGTTGGTGCCGCCGTTCGGCTGGAAGCGACTCAACAGTTCGGTCAGCGAGCGCAGGCTGCTCGACGTCGGTTTCTGCGGCACGCTGGTCCAGACGTGCGCCTTCTCCGCGAACGTGAGCACGACGAACGTCGATTCCGCCGGCAGCGCCTGCACGGCGGTGACAATCTGTTCCTTGGCCGCGCGCAGGCGGTTCGGGGCGCCGCGAATTCGCTTGCCACTCGCGGACGTTCCCGCCACCACCTCGTTCATGCTGTAGCTCGTGTCGATGAGGAACGCGATCGCACCGCCCGTCACGGGCACGCCGAAGAAGGTCGCGCGCGTCGTCTCTTTGCGATTCATCGCCAGGGTGTCGGGCACGACGATGTGGTCCTGCTCGCGCATCCAGAACGCGCGCCACGCCGCCGCATCGTTGTTGGCGATCAGCGCACCCGTCATCGCACGCAGCAGGGTCACAGCGCGGTCGCGCAGCAGCGGCGAGGCGCGTTTGTTGACGGCATCGACGAGCGCGTGAGTCGTCTTCTGCTCCAGGTCCAGCGCCGAGATCAGCATCGGGATCGCGTCTTTGTTCGGGAACGCCTGGACGAGGTCGAGCAGGTCCATGTCGGTGCGCCAGCCCGAACGACCGAACTGCTCGAAGGCGCGTGCGAGTGCGTCCTGGCGCACTGCAGGTTCGAGGTCCGGGCTCGAACGCAGGAGACTCAGCAGCTGGCGCACGAGCGCTTGCGAGACGACGGGGTGCCGTTCCGTCTCCAGCGCCGCCGTGACCTTGCGCAGTGAGTCGGGGCGATGGTGCTGGCCCATCGACTCGGCCGCGGCCAGGCGCACGCGCGGATCGGTGTCGGTGAGTGCGGCTTCGAGCGTGCTGCGGAACACGGGCAGGCCCTTGCCGCCGAGCAGGCGCAGCGCGGCAACACGGCGCGCGGGGCCGACGGTGAGGCCGTTCTCGCCGGGTGCCTCGGGTTCGCCGCGCACATCGCTGAGCACGGGCACCCGTTCACCGGCCGCCGCGCGCAGCACGAGGAACCACGCACCCTGGTGGTCCATGCGCATGAGCGCCCAGTGGCCGAGCTCGCGCAACTGGAGCGACTCGAAGTCGAGGAACGATCCTTCGAGGCCGGCCGCGCAGAGACCGAGCACGGCATCGGCCATGTCGGGCGACGGTTCGGTCTCGGCGACGAACAGGAGCTTCTGCAACACGTCGAGGTGGGTCAGGCGGTCGACGTCGTCGGGGCCGATGCGGCCGGCGCGCTTCGCGGCGGCGACGTAGGCCGGCTGCAGTTGGGAACCGACGCGCAGGATGCCCTTGGGGCCCAGGTTGCCACGTTCGTAGTCGCGCACCCAGTCGCGGATCGCGGTGGCCACCGCGGCGGCGGTCTCGGGGCTGCTGGTCGTACCCTTCTGCGCCAGCAAGGGCGCGCAGACGACGGAGATCCAAAGCAGCGTCAGCAGGGAGGCGCAGGCAGGCATCGGTCACCGTTCGGAAACGCGGACCAGGGGGTGGCGCGGAGCATACCGCGGATGAGGCCGGTCGAGTGTTCGCGTGGAGGGGTGCACGACGGCCAAGTGATGGAGCCGAGGTCAGGCGGCCCCCCTGCGATCCCAGAAGTCTGAGAATCGCTGCTGGCTGAGCCTGGAGCAACGGAG
>JAYUCN010000454.1:0-4528 GCA_043740335.1 Planctomycetota bacterium | reverse complement strand
GTGAGCTCGCGGACATCGAACACCAGATGACGCAGCCCGGATTCTGGGACGAAGCCGAACGAGCCCAGACCGTCGTGCAGAAGAAGAAGGTGTGCACGCAGGTCGTCGAGCCGATCGACACCATGTCGCGGCTCATCGAGGAAGGGCGTCTTCTCATCGAACTGGGTGCCGAGGATCCGGCCGCGGTCGAAGCCGACCTGGTCGAGACCGAGCAGAAGATCACCGAGCGCCTCGATCAGTTGGAGTTCCAGCTGATGCTTGGCGGTGAGCACGATCCGAAGAACGCCATCGTGACGCTGCAACCCGGTGCCGGCGGCATCGACGCTTCGGACTGGGCCGAGATGATGCTGCGCATGTACATCAAGTGGGCGGCCAAGCACGACTACCAGGTCGAGGAGACCGACTTCCAGAAGGCCGAGGAAGCCGGCATCAAGAACGCGACCATCGTCGTGAAGGGGCCCTACGCCTACGGCAAGCTCAAGGCCGAGCAGGGCGTGCATCGCCTCGTGCGGATCTCGCCCTTCGATGGGCAGGGTCGGCGGCAGACGTCGTTCGCTTCGGTCGAAGTCGTGCCCGAACTGGAAGACGACCTGGTGGTCGAGATCAGGAAGGAGGACCTCAAGGTCGACACCTTTCGCAGCTCGGGTGCCGGTGGCCAGCACGTCAACAAGACCGAGTCGGCGATCCGCATCACGCACATTCCGTCCGGTATCATCGTCGCGTGCCAGGCGGAACGCAGCCAGCACAAGAACCGCGAGTCGGCGATGCGCACGATCCGGTCCAAGCTCTACCAGCTCGAACTGGCGAAGCGCGAAGCGGAGCTGGCCAAGTTCTACGGCGATCGCGGCTCCATCAGCTGGGGCAACCAGATCCGCAGCTACGTGCTGCAGCCTTACCAGATGTGCAAGGACCTGCGCACCGACGTCGAAACCTCCGACGTGCGCGGAGTGCTGGACGGTGACCTGGATCCGTTCATCGAGGGTTACTTGAAGCTCCGCAAGGACGAGGCGAAGAAATGAGACGCGCGCTGCTCTCGGTCACGGACAAACACGGCATCGTCGAGTTCGCGCGCGGGCTCGCCGAGTCCGGCTTCTCGCTGTTGTCGACCGGCGGCACCCGGCGCACGCTCGTCGATGCCGGCGTCGACGCGCAGGAAGTGGCGGACTACACGGGCTTCCCCGAACTGATGGACGGCCGCCTCAAGACCCTGCACCCGAAGGTGCACGGCGGCCTGCTCGGTCGCCGCGACGACGCGTCGCACCGGGCCGCGATGGAGTCGCACGGCATCGATCCGATCGACCTCTTGTGCGTCAACCTCTACCGCTTCCGCGAGACGGTCAAGAAGCCCGGCATCACGCGCGCCGAGATCGTCGAACAGATCGACATCGGCGGTCCGGCGATGATCCGCAGTGCCGCCAAGAACCACGCCAGCGTCGCCGTGGTCGTCGATCCGAGCGACTACGGCCCGGTACTGCGCAGCCTGCGCGAGCACGGCGGCACCCTGCCCTTGGAGTTCCTGCGCAAGCTGGCGGCCAAAGCGTTCGCGCACACCGCAGCCTATGACGCGGCGATCGCGCAATGGTTCGACTGCGAACGGCGCACCGTCGCCGGCGAGCCGTTCTTCCCGGGCCGCGCCTCGTTCTCGGGTGAGAAGCTGCAGGACCTGCGCTACGGCGAGAACCCGCACCAGAAAGCCGCCTTCTACAGTATCGGCGAGACCTCGCCGAGCCTCGCCAACAGCCGGCAACTGGGTGGCAAGGAGCTGAGCTACAACAACATCCTCGATGCCGATGCGGCGCTGGCGCTGGCGCTCGAGTTCGATCAGCCGTGTTGCGTGCTCACGAAGCACAACAATCCCTGCGGCACGGCGGTCGCGAACAACCTCGAGCGCGCCTTCGAGCTCGCGTTGTCGGGCGATCCGGTGTCGGCGTTCGGCGGCATCCTCGCCACCAACCGCACGTTCGACGTCGCGACGGCGGCGGCGGTCGTGGCCAGCGGCACGTTCCTGGAGGTAGTCGTGGCACCGCATGTCGAGCCCGGCGCACTCGCGGCGCTGCAGCAGGCCAAGTGGGGAACGAACGTGCGCGTGCTCGATCTCGGCGGTGTCCCCGATTTCACGGTGCGTCACCGGTTCGTCGCGCGTCCGGTCAGCGGCGGCTTCCTGCTGCAGACCGCGGACGTCCCCGCCGAGACGCCACGCCGCGACGTCGCGACGAAGCGCGCGCCGACCGCTGCCGAGCGGCAGACGCTGGCCTTCGCCTGGATGGTCTGCAAGCACGTCAAGTCGAACGCGGTCGTCCTCGCGCGTGCGACCGACGATGGCGCCAGCTTCACGGTCGGCGTCGGTGCTGGGCAGATGAGCCGCGTCGACTCGGCGAAGATCGCCATCGACAAGGCCGGTGACCGCGCGCGCGGTGCGGTGGTCGCGAGCGATGCCTTCTTCCCGTTCGCGGATGGTCTGCTGGTCTGCGCGAAGGCGGGTGCTACCGCCGTCATCCAGCCCGGCGGCAGCAAGCGCGACGAAGAAGTCGTCGCCGCCGCCGACCAGCACGGCATGGCCATGGTCATGACCGGACAGCGCCACTTCCGTCACTAGGCCGCCATGGACATCCCGACGGCCGTTGCCGATGTCCTGCTGGGCGCTTCGCTGCGTCAGGTGGCGGGCGACTGCCGCGAACGGTTGCTCGCCGACCTCGGCTTCCGGCCCGACGAGGTGACGGCGAACACGTTCCACGACGAGGTGGCTGTGTTCATGCGCAAGCTCGCGCGCCATCTCGGCGACCGGCATGCCGGTGATCCGCGCGTCGGGCACGCCCTGCGCGATCGGATCCTGCATTGCGACCACTACGAGGCCTGGGATGCGCTGCTGTCCGGTTTCACGGTGGATGGCCGCGAGGTCCTGGTGCGCCGCGGCCGGATGTTGTTCCCGGGGCCGCTGACCGCGCACTGGGCCGAGTCGTGAACCCGGCGTCGGTCGCGGCGAATCTCGCGCAGGTTCGCGCCCGCATCGCGGCCGCCTGTTCGCAGGCTGGTCGCGCGCCTGTCGTCGAACTGCTCGCCGTCAGCAAGACGCATCCCGCGGCAGCGGTGCGGGAAGCTCATGGCGCTGGCCAGCGCCTGTTCGGCGAGAACCGCGTGCAGGAACTCGTCGCGAAGGCCACGGCGCTGACCTCGCTGCCCGATCTGCGCTGGCACCTGATCGGTTCGCTCCAGACCAACAAGGTGCGCGACCTGCTGGCCGTGCCGGGGCTCGCGCTCGTGCACAGCCTCGACCGCGTGCGCCTCGCCGACGAACTGCAGCGCGAGTTGGCGCGCAATGGTCAGCAGCTCGATGTGCTGTTGCAGGTCCATGCCACCGACGAAGCGACGAAGCACGGTTGTCCCTTCGACGATGTCCCGGCCTTGCTCGAGCATGTGCAGGCTCGCTGCCCGAACGTCACGGTGCGTGGCGTCATGGCGATGGGCCCCTTGCAAGCCGACCCAGCACCGGTCTTTCTGCGCACAGCCGCGCTGTGCCTCGACCTGCGTGCACGATCGGGGCTCGCGCTGCCGATCCTGAGCCTTGGCATGTCCGCCGACCTCGAAGCCGCAGTGGCGGCAGGTTCGACCCTCGTGCGCATCGGCACGGCAGTGTTCGGAGAGCGTGGTTGAGGGAGGCCCCTCGACTCCGTTAGCTTCCGCCCGTGGCCACCCGAAAGAAGCCCGCGCCGTCGCTCCCGAAGGGGCCGGCCGCGGATGTCGCCGAGCTCTCGAGCCGGTTGGCCATGGCGATTCCGAGCCCTCGCTGCGAACTCGACCACAAGGATCCGTGGACCCTGCTGGTGGCGACGATCCTCAGCGCCCAGAGCACCGATCGCACGGTCAACACCGTGACGCCGCTGCTGTTCCAGAAGTGGCCGACGCCGCAGGCGCTCGCCGCCGCACCGCGCGAGGAAGTGGAAGCCGTCGTGCATCGCACGGGGTTCTTCCGCAACAAGGCGAAGGCGATCCAGGGTGCCAGCCTCGCGATCCACGAGCTGCACCGCGGCACGGTGCCGCGCGACATGGCGGCGCTGGTGCATCTGCCCGGGGTGGCGCGCAAGACCGCGAACGTCGTGCTCGGCGTCGCCTTCCGTGTTGCCGAGGGTGTCGTGGTCGACACCCATGTGATGCGCGTGAGCCAGCGGTTGGGGCTGACGCTGGCGACGGTGGCCGAGAAGGTCGAACAGGATCTCTGTGCGAAGTTGCCGCGCGAACAGTGGATCGACGGCGGGCATCGACTGTTGCTGCTCGGGCGCTACGTGTGTCTGGCGAAAGGACCGAAGTGCGAGGACTGCCCGCTGTTCGAGATCTGCCCGTCGCGGGAAGGTCAGGTGCTCGGCACCTGGCAGCAGCGCGCCGAACACACGCGCGCAGTCGTCGAGTCCGGTCATGGCGGCAGTGGTGCTTCGACTGCTCTATGACGCCATGTCGAGTGTCGCGCCCAACCCCGAAGTGTCGCCTAATTGTTCGTCGCCTTTGCAGACCCCGGCAGCGGCAGATCCGAGTT
>JAYUCN010000453.1:0-1832 GCA_043740335.1 Planctomycetota bacterium | reverse complement strand
CCCATGGCGACGACGACGTTCCTGCACCGGGTGCGGCTGAAGAACTACCGCAGCATCGGTGCGTGCGACGTCACTCTCGGGCCGCTCACGTTTCTCGTCGGGCCCAACGGCTCCGGCAAGAGCAACTTGCTCGACGCACTGCGGTTCGTCGCCGACGCGTTGAACCAGTCGCTCGACCACGCGATGCGCGATCGTGGCGGCATCAACGAAGTGCGGCGGCGCTCGAGCGGGCACCCGACCAACTTTGGCATGCGGCTCGGTTTCCGGACCGAGAAGGCGAGCGGGCACTACGCGTTCGAGATCAGCGCCGCGGCGAACGGGGCCGCCGTCGACGACGAATCGACGCGCATCCTCATGACGGACTTCTACCAGCGCCTGCTCGCGGGCGAGACGGACAAGCTGAAGGCGTTCACCGACGCGAAGAAGGCGCTGCGCGCGAAGTACCCCGACCCCTTCCACTGGGCTCCGTCCTCTACATCGGCAGCCCCGAGTAGCGCAGACTCGCCGTAGTTGCACAGCGTGTCGGACCGCGTGATCGCTTGGTCCCAGAAAGCCCGTTGGCGAGTAGGGAAGCGCGCCGGACTCATCCTCGCTCATGCCGTCCTGGTGGCTGCGGCAGCAGGTTACCTACAACTTCGCGCGGCTGATGGAGGGCGTGAAGGCGATCGAGTGCTCGGCGGTCGGCGACGCGGTGATCGCAGCGATGTGGCCGTTGCTTGATCCGAATTGGCGCAGGTTGGGCTTGCTGGCATTCGAACCGCATCACGTGCGCGAGGTGCACGGAGAGTTCACCGAACGCCTGTGAAGGGTGCCCCTCGACGAGCGCCATGTCGAGCGTCGGGATCGACGAGGCACGACGCGACACAGAAAGCACAGGTGCCGTGCCTCCGGCCGGCAGCCGAGAAGCACCGCCTGCCTCAGCAACACCCTCGCGACTCGCGGACGCCTGCGCATGGCCGACGCCGCAGCCGCCGGTTAGCGTCTGCGCCTTCCCCAGCCAACACCATGCGCGCCCTGACTTCGATTCCCACCCTGTCCCTCCTGTTCGCAACGACGCTCGCGGCCCAGACCCCCACGTCGCCCCCGCCCTCCGCCACCAAGAACACCACCGCGGCCACGCCGCAGGACCCCATCGCGAAGAAGCCCGCGAAGCTCGAGGAGAAGCTCTTCGATCTCTTCGGTGACGGCGTCGTCGAAGGCCCCGCCACCGACCTCGCCGACGCGCTCAAGAACCCCGACCAGTTCACCAACAAACCCGTCCGCCTCACGGGCCCCATCACCGCCGTCTGCCAGACCAAGGGTTGCTGGATGCAACTCGGCACCCAGACCCCGACCGTGCTCGTCCGCTTCAAGGACTACGCGTTCTTCGTGCCCAAGGACAGCAGCGGCCGCACCGCCATCGTCGAAGGCACGATGACCATGAAACAGGAGACCGTCGAACAGACGAAGCACTACCTCGAAGACGCGGGCAAGAGCGAGGAAGCCGCGAAGGTCACCGAAGGCAGGAAGCTCTACCACCTCATGGCCAGCGGTGTCGCCATCAAGAAGGCCGTGAAGAAGCTCGACGAGAAACTCTTCGACCACTTCGGCGACGGCATTGTCGAAGGTCCCACCGTCGATCTCGCCGACGCGCTCAAGAACCCCGACCAGTTCACCAACAAGACCGTCCGCCTCACCGCCCCCATCACCGCTGTCTGCCAGGCCAAGGGCTGCTGGATGCAACTCGGCACGCAGACCCCGACCGTGTTCGTGAAGTTCAAGGACTACGCGTTCTTCGTGCCCAAGGACAGCAGCGGCCGCACCGCCATCGTCGAAGGCACGATGACCATGAA
>JAYUCN010000452.1:0-1833 GCA_043740335.1 Planctomycetota bacterium | reverse complement strand
CGTCGGTGCTCGTGACGCGCGTGAGCGCGTTCGTCTGCGCGAACAACGCATCGTCGTTGCGCACGATGCCCTGCGGCGGTTTCTTGCCCCAGAGCTTCTCGTCGACCTCGGTGAACGCCTTGTTCACGGCGGTGACCGCGTCACGCAGCGCCTTGTGCGGATCGGTGTCGCCTTCCTTGACCTTGGGCTCGATGGCGAGTCGCTTCTCGACGACTTCGATGTCGCGCTTGCTGCGACCGAGGCGCTGCGTCGCGCGGCGCAGGTCGGCCTGCAGTTGTTCACGCTGCGCGCGCAGTGCGTCCTTCGCCTGGCGGTCGGCCATGGGGATCTCGACGCGCGGGTCGGGTAGCACGGTGACCTTCTCGGTGCGCGATTCACCCTGGAAGCGCACGACCAACGTGTACTCACCTGGCAGCACGTCGCGGCCCGGCGGCGGCAGCTCGGGCTCCTCCTGGAGTTCGCGCGATGGACCCGGCGTGCCGTCGCGTTCGAGCCGCCAGACGATGCGGTTCAGGCCCAGGTGCACGTCGCTGCGGAACGTGCGGAGCAGAGTGCCGCTGGCGTCGCGTACTTCGATCGTGATCTTGTCCTTCGGCTCTTCCTTCGGCTTGTTCACGTCAGTCTTCGCGAGTTCGGCCGTCGCCTTCTCGTCACCCTTCCCGGCCGCCTTCTCCTTCGCCTTGTCCTTCTGCCGCTGCTTCTCGACCTTCTCGTCGGGGTGCTTCAGCTCGGGCGCGTTCGCGATCACGTGCACCAACGCACCGCGCTGCCGCGTCTCGCCGCGGAACTCGTTGTTGCCCGGGAAGCGCGACCCGGGTGTCTGCGCCGTCTGCCACGCGATCGCGGGCCGCACGGGGAACACATGCAGTTTCTGCTGCAGCAACTCGGACGTCAGCGTGCGCAGCGGCGTCAGGTCGTCGAGCACGAACAGCGAACGGCCGTGCGTGCCGACGACGAGATCGCCATCGCGAGGATGCGTCGTGATCGCCATCGCCGAGCACACCGGTACCCCGTGCTTCCAGCGCTGCCACTGCGCGCCGCCGTCGAAGGTCACCCAGAGGCCGAACTCGGTGCCGAGCCACAGCAGGTCCTTCCGCACGGGGTCCTGTTCGAGCACGAGGCAGTAGCCGTCGATCGTCGGCGTGGCGAGCGAGACCCATGTCGAACCGAAGTCGCGCGTCCGGTAGACGTATGGAGTCCATTCGACGCGGCGATGGCCGTCGAACACGGCGAACGCCGTGCCGGCGTCGAACTTGCTCGCCTCGAGGTGCGGGCACCACGTGTTGCGCGGCAGACCGGGGCACCGATCTTCGACGCTGTGCCAGCTCTTGCCGCCGTCCTGCGTGACCTGCACGCGGCCGTCGTCGGTAGAAACCCACACGACTCCCTTCTGCATGGGACTCGGCGCGATGCTGAGGATCGTGCAGTGGTTCTCGGCGCCCGTCGCATCGAGCGTCAGCCCGCCACTCTCGTCCTGCTTCTGCCACGCCGCGTTGTCGGTCGTGAGGTCGGGCGAGATCACGTTCCAGCTCTCGCCGCGGTCGGTGCTGCGATGCACGAACTGGCTGCCGTAGTAGACCGTGCGTGCGTCGAACGGATCGAGCGCGATCGCCGAGTTCCAATGGAAGCGCAGCACCGTGCCTTCGGGCGCCGGCGGACGGATGGACTTCTGCGTGCCCGTGCGCAGGTCGTAGCGTATGAGCGAGCCGCCCTGGCTCATCGCGTAACCCAGACGGCTCTCGAGGGGATCGGGCACGGTCGCGAAGCCGTCGCCGAAGCACACTTCCTGCCAGTGCAGGTTGCGGATGCCGCCGTTCTCCCAGACCGTCGACG
>JAYUCN010000451.1:0-1834 GCA_043740335.1 Planctomycetota bacterium | reverse complement strand
TCCAGGTCTCGGTCTTCGTGAGGTAGCGCACCAGCGGGTTGGTCGAATCGAACGCGAGCACCTGGCTCACGGCGGCTTCGACCTCGATGCATGGCTGGAAGTGGCAGTTGTACGGCATCGTGCAGACGAGCCGCCAGGGCCCGTTCTCCGTGTGGGGCAGGTCCTTGCTGACACGCACGTAGTCCTTCCGGCCGTAGTCCTTGATGCCGGCAGCGTCCTGCGCGAGCAACGTGGTGACGGCAGACACGAGCACGGTGGCGAAGTCTCTCAGCATGGGGGCATGGCGGGGCGGCCGACGAGATGGGACGCGCCGAGCATGCTCGTGTTCGTTGCCACACGCAAGACTGCTACGCTCCGCGACTCGTGTTCGCACACCGCAGTGCGACGCGACCAACCCAGGTCTCGCATGACGATGGCAACGCTGCCGTGGCGCCTCCTCCATCTGCTTCTGGCCATGGCGTACGGCGCCATGCTGCTGCCGGCCCAGGCCCGCACGCGCGGCCCGAACATCCTGCTCGTCCTCACCGACGACCAGCGCTGGGACACCCTGGGCTGCAGCGGCAACCCCGTTGCCCGGACGCCGCATCTCGATGCGTTGGCCCACGACGGCGTGCGCTTCCGCAATGCCTTCGTCACCACGGCGATCTGCGCAGCCAGCCGCGCCTCGATCTTGACCGGGCTCTACGAACGCACGCACCGCTACACCTTCGACACGCCGCCGATCCGCGACGAGCACACCGACACCAGCTACCCAGTGCTACTGAAAGCCGCTGGCTATCGCACCGGCTTCGTCGGCAAGTTCGGCGTGCGCACGGCACCGGGCGGACCGGCGCGCATGTTCGATTCGTTCGTGCCGCTCGCGGCCGGTCCGTACTGGAAGAAGCAGCCCGACGGCACCGAACGCCACCTCTGCGACCTCACCGGCGACCGCGCGCTCGAGTTCCTCGCCGGGTGCCGGCCCGAACAGCCTTGGTGCCTGTCGATCAGCTTCAACGAGCCGCACGCCGAAGATGGTGATCCGCAGCAGTACTTCTGGCCCAAGGCGCTGGACGACTCGTACGTCGACACGGTGTTCCCGGTGCCGAAGACGATGATGCCTTCGTTCTTCGCGGCCCAACCGGAGTTCCTGCGCAAGTCAGAGAGCCGCATCCGCTTCCTGTGGCGCTTCGATGAGCCGCAGAAGTACCAGGACATGGTGCGCGGTTACTACCGCATGATCGGCGGCGTCGATGCCGTGGTCGGTCGGCTGCGTGGCGAACTGCAGCAGCGCGGCCTCGCCGACGACACCGTGATCCTGTTCTGCTCCGACAATGGCTACTTCCTCGGCGAACGTGGTTTCGCCGACAAGTGGTACGCCTACGAGCCGTCGATCCGGGTGCCGCTGCTGATCGCCGACCCGCGTCTGCCCGACCTGCGCAAGGGCACGACGTGCGACCTGATGGCGCTCAACGTCGACCTGGCACCGACGATCCTCGAACTCGCGGGCATCGCGCGGCCGGAGCACTACCAGGGTCGCAGCCTCGTGCCCCTGGTGCACGGCCGGGCCCCGGTGGATTGGCGCACCGAGTTCTTCTACGAGCACCTGCTCGACGGGCCAAAGATCCCGAAGAGCGAAGGGCTGCGCACCGAACGTTTCACCTACCTGCGCTGGTTCGAGCAATCGCCGTTGGTCGAGGAGCTCTACGACCACCAGGCCGACTTCGACGAACAGGACAACCTCGTCGCGGTGCCTGCGTACGCCGACGTCTTGGCGGACCTGCGTCGGCGCACCGACGCGCTGCGCGATCGCTACGGCGGTGTCTGGGCGCGCCCGAAGTGATCGCCAGGCCCGCCC
>JAYUCN010000450.1:0-1835 GCA_043740335.1 Planctomycetota bacterium | reverse complement strand
GCGCCAGACACCCGGAACCTCGCGACTCCCGCGGCTCGTCACTGCCTTCCTGACGCTCGTCGCGCTGTTCGCGAGTTGCAGCAGCACACCTGCCCTGCCGACCGCAGTCCGCGCAGCGCCGCACGATATCACGGCACTGCCGCTCGAAGCCCGCCGCGCCATCTTCACCGATGCCTGGCGCACGATCGGCGAGAAGCACTTCGACGAGGCGATGGGTGGGGTCGACTGGGCAGCCGTGCGCACGAAGTACGCGCCGCTCGTCGATGCGGCCACGACCGAGTCGGGACTGCTCCAGGTGCTCAACGACATGGTCGGTGAACTGAAGCACTCGCACGTCGCGGTGCTGCCGCCGGAGCGACAGGCCGATCGCACGTCGCGGCGCTCTTTGCAGTCTGGCGTGGGCGAGGGAGAGAAGGAGCACGCGGCATCGGCCACGGAACCCGTGGCCGATGCCGCGAACGACGACGGCACGATCGGCATGCGCACCGCGTGGCTCGACGACCGCATCGTGGTCGTGAGCGTCGACCTCGAAGGTGGTGCAGCTGCCGCGGGCATCCGCCCCGGCGACGAGATCTTCGCCATCGACGGCGAGCCGGTCGCCGAGCTCGCGGCGCCATTGCGCCAGCACTATCCCGGGCGCTGGTCGGGCCTCGTTCCGTACGTCGTGACGGCGGCGCTGCATGGCATGGTCGGTGCTCCGATCGCGCTCGAAGTGGCGTCGCCCGACACCACACCGCGCGCGGTGCAGGCCGTGCGCCACGCCCCGACGCTGCCGCCGATGGCCCTCGGCAACCTGGGCTCGCTCGATGCGGAGTTCGAGTCGCGCACGCTGGACGGCAACGTGCTCTACGTGCGCTTCACGCCGTGCTTCGTGCCGCTCCAGGAACGGTTCGAAGCCGCACTGGTGCAAGCCGGCGACCCGGCTGGCGTCATCCTCGACCTGCGCGACAACCCCGGTGGCCTCGGGGCGTGCGCGATGGGCGTGTCGCGCCACTTCCTGCTGGACGAACTCACGCTCGGCACGATGCGCATGCGCGGCCAGAAGGAACCGCTGCGCTTCCAGGTCAACCCGACCGAGGCGCCCTACCGCGGTCCCGTCGTCGTGCTCGTGAACGGTGGCACCGGCAGCACGGCCGAGATCCTCGGGGCCTCGCTGCAGCAGCTCGGGCGCGTGCGCGTGGTGGGGCAGACGAGCATGGGGGCCGCGTTGCCGTCGGTGATCGAGACGATCGCCTGCGACTGGCGCGTGCAGGCCGTGATCGCGGACTTCCTGTTGCCCGACGGCACCTCGGTCGAAGGCAAGGGCGTCGTGCCCGATGTCGTCGTTCTGCCGACGCGCGCCGACTACCAGGCCGGTCACGATCCGTTCGTCGAGGTGGCGCTGCGTGAACTCGCGAACGCGCCGCGCCTCCTGGCCTCGGCCGCACCGGCCGTGACGGCGGTGACAGCACCGACCGAAG
The DNA here is from genome assembly GCA_043740335.1 of Planctomycetota bacterium. Classification (GTDB taxonomy): domain Bacteria; phylum Planctomycetota; class UBA1135; order UBA1135; family UBA2386; genus DASVAL01. The sequence continues at coordinate 375 of JAYUCN010000450.1, read as the reverse complement.
CGCGGCAGCCGTGCGAGATGGATGCCGAGATGCAGGCCCTGTTCACGCGGTTGTGCGCGGACCCGCGCGTGGCGAAGCTGCGCACGGCGAAGACGCTGCGCCTCACGTCGCGCGTCGACCTCATGGGCATGGCGGGACCGAGCGTGACCACGATCGAATTGCCGGACAAGATCCACAACTCGAGTTCGATGGCCGGCGTCGGCGAGCTGCTCCAGGTCTTCGACGGCGCGCGCGGCTGGTCGCGCAACGCGTTCGAAGGCGTGCGCGAACTCACCGGCGACGAACTCGCGGCGCTGCGCCGCGGCGTGCGGTTGGACGTCGAGGCGTGGCGGGAGCAGTTCGCGAAGGTCGAGCTCGTCGAACAGAAGCGCGATG
>JAYUCN010000449.1:0-4562 GCA_043740335.1 Planctomycetota bacterium | reverse complement strand
CGACCGACCGCGGTCGGCAGGTTCGGTCCGGTGAAGACGGCGAAGCCCGCGACGCCCGGCGCGATGACCGGGCTCGTCGTCGACCACGGCCCGATCGTGCTGTTGGCCACGCACCGGATCAGCACACCCGGGATCGGATACTTGACGCCGGCCACGGCACCGGTGGCACTCGTGCAAGTGCTGCCGAAGGTCACTTCGAAGCGCGGTCGGGTCCCGGCGCGGTAGCACAGCGGGTAGTTGTAGGAGTCGTCCTCGTAGTTCGTGCCTTCCATCGGCGGCGAGGCCGTGCCCGTATGCAGCACCGCCGACGGCCGCGGTGTCCCGTCATTGCGGTCGAGGTCGGCGACTTCGCCCGTGCCCGCGATGTTCAAGTACTCGTGGATCGCGGGGGTGACGTAGAACTGGGGCGTCGTCTGGGTGCCGCGCTTGAAATAGACCATCTGCCACTCGGTCTGCGGGCCGTTGCCGATCGCTTCGATCTCGGTGATACCGAGACGCACGATATGCAGCGGCACCTGCGCGATCGCGACGGCACCCGTGGTGCGTTGCACGGCCTGCAGCTTCACTGCATAGCTGCCGGGCGTCACCCAATGCAGCGCGGGTGGCGGGACCGCGAGCTTGCCGTCCCACGCGCGCACGAACGGTTGCGCCCCAGCCTGCACGCTGCCGGACCAGATCGTGCCGATCTGGATCCCGTTCTGGAGGAGAGTCAGCGTGACCTCCGCTTGCGTCTGGAAGGGCCGCAACTGGCACCCGATTTCGATGCGCGCTGCCGAGAGCTTGGGGTCGGCCACCGGCGTGCAGAACGCATCGACGATGGCGAACGGCGGTGAGACGGGTCCTTGCGGTGTCGGCACCGCGAGCCACCGCGCGTCCGCGCCCGCGATGGTGGGCGGCGCGAGTGCCACGCAAGCGAGCGCCCATGCCGGCAACCAGGTCCGAGGCCGCGCGACGACCTCCCGTTCCATCAGTGTGTGGTCGGCCATGTCGGTTGGCATGTCGATGCCGAGGCGCACGGTAACGAACACCGACGCCACGAGCAACCCGCGTTCGTCGACAACGACGCCGTGGCGGTGCATGCTGCGGGCATGGCACCCGTCGCGCGCTGGCTCGTTGCGGCCACACTGCTCTGGCCGGCGTGCGGGGCGTTGCCGGTCGCGGTCGCGACGCCGGGCTCGTCGCTGCAGGGCGAGATCAAGGCACGCGTGCAGGGTTGCCGCGCCAGGTCGGCGTCTACGTGCGCCATCTCGGTACCGGCGAGGAGGTCGTGATCGACGCCGACCAGACGTTCCCGACGGCGAGCATGATCAAGGTGCCGATCCTTGGCGCGCTGCTCGCCAAGGTCGAGCGCGGCGAACTCGACTACCACCAGGAGCTCGTCTACACGAAGGACCGGTTGTACGCGGGCGACGACCTGCTCGGGTCGTTCGCCGACGGGCAGAAGGTAGCGCTGGCCAAGGTCGCGATGCTCATGATCACGACCAGCGACAACACGGCGGCGCTGTGGTGTCAGGAACTCGCGGGCACGGGCACCGTGATCAACGAGTGGCTCGCGCGGGAAGGGTTCGTGACGACGCGCGTGAACTCGCGCACGCCGGGGCGCGAAGCGGCGAAGAAGGAGTTCGGCTGGGGCCAGACGAGTCCGCGCGAGATGGCGGAACTGCTCGTGCGCGTGCGGCGCGGCGAGCTCGTGAGTGCGGCCGCGAGCGAAGAGATACAGCGGTGTCTGTCGCGCATCTACTGGGATGCCGAGGCGCTGTCGATGATCCCGCCGTTCGTGGCGGTGGCGAGCAAGCAGGGCGCGGTGAACCAGTCGCGCAGCGAAGTCGTGCTCGTGTGCGCGCCGCACGGCGACTACGTGTTCTGCGTGATCACGAAGGAGCAGGAGGACCAGAGCTGGGGCCGCGACAACGAAGGCTACGTGCTGCTGCGCGAGGTCTCGGCGCTGTTGTGGCGGCACTTCGAACCGGGGCTGCCGTACTCGCCGCCCGCGGGCATGGAGAAGTTCTGGTAGAGCCAGCCCGACAAGGTCATTGCAGCTTCAGAGCCAGCCCATTGCTGAAAAGAAGGTCCAATCCATTCGCTCCTGGAGCCAACACTGCCCCTTGCGCGAAGAACGTGAGCTGCTGCATCGCGGCGAGGTTCGGCAACGCCACGGCGACCGTGACCCTGCCCGCGACATCCGCGTAGTAGCACGAAGCCTGCGCGGGCTCGGCAAGCACACTGCAGCCAGGCGCGCCGAATTGTCCGAGCGCCAACGGCAACAATGGCGCACCGAGCCAGTGTCGCTTGCTGGTGCCGACCCAGACGATGGTGAAGCCCATGGACGACGCCCCCAGCAACTCGAGGGCGGGCGACTGCCCTGGTGCGACGGTGCCGAGCGCCCTGAGTTGCGGGGTCGGAAACCCCGACGCGGAGCAAGGCGATCCATAGGCAGAGGCCCCGGTCGAGCTGTTGCGCCAAACCCGAGGCCCCTCCCCGCCTGGAATGGCAGCCAGGTCGGGGAATGAGTCGCCGTCGATGTCGCCGACAGCCATCCTCCCCATCGGCCACCCGCCCGCCATCGGGTGCAGGGAGCCGAATCCATCGGCGTGTGTCAACGGCACTTGGGAGAAACCCACCCCGCCCTGGTTGCGCCAGAGCTGGAACACCGAGCTGTAGGCGATGTAAAAGGGTCCATTCTTCGACAGCACGATGTCCGTCCATCCATCGCGGTCATAGTCCATGGCAACGGCATCGTCGAACACCAGCGGAACTGTCAACGTCCCCGGTTGCAGTGCTTGACCGACGTACGTGAATGCGACCCCAGCACCGTTGACGACAACTTCCATGACTCCATCGCGATCGATGTCCAACACGACGGCTGCAACGGTGCTCGGCGGCAGGCCCGCAACAGTCTGCCAGTTCCCCTGCCCGTCACTTCGCCACATCTGTCCAGGGCCCAAGATCTCCGAGATGCCGTCTTGTTCCAGGTCCACTACAACAAGCCAGCCGCCGGAGGAAGCCGCGGGACCCGGCAAACCGTTCCCGAACGAAGTGAAGGTCCGGTCCGCGTTGGCGCGAAACACGTAGTAGCCAGTCCCATCTGAAAGCACGACATCGACCCGCCCATCGGCATTCACATCGCCCGTTGCAACCGCAATCAGGTACGGGTTCAGGGACAGGGCGTGCGGCAGCAAGGGACCCTGAATCCAGGTCACACCGGCGCCGCCAAACAGCACGCGGCCCGTACTCGCAACCAGATCCTTGTAGCCATCGCCATCGAAGTCCCCGACAGCGATTGCGCCACCCCCACCGACGAGCGGCAGACCGTTCCCCGCAGCAATCCACCCTGAAGGTCGCGACAACCACACTTGCGGCGAAGCCGTGCTGCTGTTCGCGACCACGAGGTCGTCGCGGCCGTCGCCATCGAAGTCGGCCATCTTCGGGCGGAGCCACGATGCCCCACCCGGCCAGCTCCACAGCCCATCGGCAGCCAATGTGAATGGTGGCGGCGCGGGAGTGTTGACAACCAGGATCGTATGCACGTGTACGGCAGCATTGATCAATGCGAAGTTCGTGACACCGACCGGAAACTGCGTCTGATAGGTGCCCGTGCTGGACGGGATCCCACCAAGAGCAATCTTCAGTGTGTAGACGCCAGGCATCGCCGGTGCTCGGAGATACACCTTGAGCGCCACGTTGAAGGGATGCTCGGTGAAACCGGACGTGCCTTCAAACGAAGTGAGGAAGTACCCCGGTTCTGCTGCATAGCTCGACAAGACAGCCGGCGAATCATGCCCGGTGATCGTCGCTGTTGTGCCGTTGGATGTGTGCACGTGTGCGTCGAAGTGTTGGAACGCTGTTGGCAACTGCAGCACCGCCGCGAGTGAACCAGCGACAACATTCACGGCACCATTGACCTCCACGACGAACGTGGTCCCGACCGCCACCTGCGGTGGCGTCACCCAACTCCACGACGTGATCTGGCAACTTCCCGCGAGCAGGCACGCGACCAAGACCGCCACGGAGCCTCGCATGTAGCGCATGAGCCCAGTGTCCCGATTGCCCGAACGCACCACAAGGCCCGCGTCGACATGCCCACATGCGGGGAGGGACGCACTTCGAGCAGGGTTGCCGAATAGTCGGGGATGGAGATGTTCCTGGTGACGCTCCGACCAGCCGCAACGCGGCACAACTCGCAGTTGGCATCACGTGTCGGCGACGACTCATCACACCAAGGTCAGGCCCACCGTGCCGGCGATCTCCCGCTGTCGCCGATCCAGTGAGACGAACGCACCGGGGCCAACACACGCTCGAGGAACAGAGCACAGCCAACGTGCCACAGGTCGGCGCCACGCAAGAAGCCGGTGGACAGCGCACGCTCGATCTCCGGTTGCTGGCTGCGATTCGGAAACACCCATTCGATGGGTGCGAGACTCGCCGCTACCTTCGCCGTCGGGATGTCTTCGCGGACGCAGACGGCGCGAGACTCTGCCTCGAGCAGGTTCGACGAGAACAGCCTCGTGAAGGCCCGCAGACGCACATGCACTTCCTCAGCGCCTGGTTCACGCAGGAGGATG
>JAYUCN010000448.1:0-4563 GCA_043740335.1 Planctomycetota bacterium | reverse complement strand
TCTGCAGAAGGATCTCGGCTGGATCCAGGACCTCGTCGGCATCATCGGCCTCGCCATCACCAAGGCGATCGACGACGCCGTGAATTCGGTGATGAACCTCGACAAGGATCTCGCTGCCCTCACCGTCATCGGCGACTACACGATCAACCGCCAGACCCGCGAACTCGACCGGCTCTGCCACGCGTTCGTAGCCCGGCACCTGCCGAGTGCGGGCCATCTGCGCTACGTCTCCGCCGTGCTGCGCCTCAACATCGCGCTCGAACGCATCGGCGACTACGCGGCAACCATCTCGCGCACGGCGGCCCAACTGTCGTCGCAGCCTCCCGCCGTGGTCGTCCGCGACATCGAGATGATGTCCGAACACGCACGCCGCATGCTCAACGATTCCCTGCGCAGCTTCCAGCAGCGCGACGTGAGCCTGGCCCAGGCGACGCTGTCGGCGGCGGCCCAGTTCGCCCAGTACTTCGACCGGGTCTTCGCGGACCTCGTCAAGGAAGGTGAGACGCACAGCCGCCCCATCAACGACCTGTTCTCGTTCATGGCGACGTTCAACCGCCTGGAGCGCGTCATCCACCAGGCGAAGAACATCTGCGAAGAGACCATCTTCGTCGCCACCGGCAAGACCAAGGGCGAGAAGACGTTCAACATCCTGTTCGTCGATGCGGCGAACAGCGGCGCCAGCCAACTCGCCGAGCACTTCACGCACAAGGCCTTCTCGCAGAGCGGTCGATACCGCAGCGCCGGTTGGCAGCCGGCGGACGACATCGAGCCCGCCTACCAGCGGTTCGCGCAGACGGTCGGCATCGACCTCGACAAGGCCTGGCCGACGCCGCTGTCGACGCTGCTGGACCAGCTCGACGAGTACCACCTCGTCATCGGCCTCGCGCCCGGTGCCCGCGAGCGCGTCGGCAAGGTGCCGTTCCACACGACCATGCTCATGTGGGACATCGACACGACGGGCGGTCCCGAGGCGGTCTACCGGCAGCTCACGCCGCGCCTGCGCGAGCTCATGGAACGTTTGCGCGGCGAACAGGCGAGCTGAGTCGTGCCGGACACGACCGCACCACCGCAGCCTTTTGCACCCGGACCGCCCGGGCGCGCCCCGGAGCCCGGGGCGCCAGCGACGACCTGGGCGCACGCGCTGGACCGTCGCGACACGACCTGGTGGGCCGACTTCGTGGCGCGCGCCATCGTGTTCGTCGGCGGCATGTCGGCCATCCTGTTCATCGCCGCCATCTTCGTCTTCATCGCCACGCAGGGTCTCGAGTTCGCGATCCACCGCCTCTCGATCGGCGAACTGCTCTTCGGCCGCCAGTGGGAACCCACTGTCGAACCGCCGCACTACGGAGCACTGCCGCTCATCGCCGGCACGGCAGCGATCACGACCGTGGCGATGCTCGTCGCCGTTCCCCTCGCGTTCTGCGCCGCGATCTACATCGGCGAGTTCGCGCGCGGCCGCCAGCGCGAATGGCTGAAGATCCTCATCGAACTGCTGGCGGCGATCCCGTCGGTCGTCTGGGGCATGATCGGGCTGCACGTCATGAAGGCCATGATCCAGAGCCTGTTCGACGTGCAGGTCGGCCTCAACGTGTTGAACGCGGGCATTATCCTCGGCCTCATGGCGGCGCCCATCATCACGACCATCGCCGAGGACTCGCTCAAGGCCGTGCCCGAGACCTACCGCGAGGCCGCCGAGGCACTCGGCGCGACGCGTTGGCAGGTGGTGTGGAAGGTCGTGCTGCCCCACGCGCGGCCCGGCCTTTCTGCCGCCGTGCTGCTCGGCATCGGCCGCGCCTTCGGCGAGACCATCGCCGTACTGATGGCGAGCGGCCATCGGCTCATGATCCCCGAGAGCATCTTCGACTCGGCGGCGACGATCACGGCAACGATCGCGGCCGAACTGGGAGAAGCGGCGGTCGGCAGCGACCACTACCAGGTCCTGTTCGTGCTGGGCCTCCTCCTGTTCATCATCACGTTCGCGATCAATCTGACCGCCGACTGGATCGTGCGCGGACGTCGGAGGCAGGCGTGAGCGAGCCGGCGATGTTCCGCGCCACATCGCACGAGGCCCGGAGCCTCACCGTGCAACAGCTCTTGCGCATGCTGTTCCTCGCCGTGACGCTGCTCCTGCTGATGCCGGTGCTCGGCATCCTCGGCGTCCTGATCGTCGAAGGCGCACCAGGGCTCTCGCTCGACTTCTTCCTCACCAAGCCCCGCGACAACGGGGCTGCGGGCGGCATCTCGACGGCCCTCGTCGGCACGATCTGGCTGACCGCGGGTGCCCTGGCCCTGGCCCTGCCGCTCGGGGTCGCGGCCGCCATCTACCTCAGCGAGTACGCACGCGACAACTGGCTCACGCGCACGATCAACGTCGCGATCGTCAACCTGGCCGGGGTGCCGTCGATCGTGCACGCGCTGTTCGGAGTCGGCGCCTTCGTGCACTTCATGCAGTTCGGCAAGTCGATCCTCGCCGCCAGTTGCACGCTCGCCGTGATGACGCTGCCGGTCGTGATCGTCGCGACGCGCGAGTCGTTGCGGGCCGTGCCCAAGGCGTTCCGGGAGGCCTGCTGGAACATGGGCGCCACACGCTGGCAGACCATCTGGCGCATCGTGCTGCCCAACTCGGGCGGCGGCATCCTGACGGGGCTCATCCTGGTCGTCTGTCGCGCCGTCGGCGAGACGGCGCCGATCATGTTCACGGGGGCCGTGTTCTTCCGCGACCCGTTCCCACGCGACCTCTTCGACAAGGCGATGGCGCTGTCGTTCCACCTCTTCACGGTGTCGACGCAGGTCACCGATGTGCCCCGCCACGTGCCGTTCGCCGTCGCCTTGACACTGATCCTCGTCGTGCTCGCGATGAACGCCCTCGCGATCTACTTCCGCATGCGGCTGCGCGGTAGGAAGAAGTGGTGAACTCCCCCACCACGACCGCCCCCGCCATCGTCACTGTGCGCGGCCTGTCGATCCGCTACGGCGACAAGGTGGCGCTGCAGGGCGTCGACCTCGACGTGCGCCAGAACGAGATCTTCGGCATCATCGGTCCGGCCAACGCCGGCAAGACCTCGTTCCTGCGCGCGCTCAACCGCATGGACGAGTTCGTGCCCGGCATGCGCGTCTCTGGCACCGTCACGTTCGCAGGCCGCGACGTGCGCAGCATCAAGAACCAGTACGCGCTGCGCCGTCACATCGGCGTCGTGTTCCCACTGCCGGTCGGACTGCCGCTGTCGATCTACGACAACGTCGCCCTCTCACCGCGGCTGTCGGGCCGCCGCAAGAAGCAGGACCTCGACGAGATCGTCGAACGCTGCCTGCGCCGCGCCGCCCTCTGGGACGAAGTCAAGGACCGCCTGCCGAGCCTCGGCTCGCTGCTGAGCGGTGGCCAGCAGCAGCGCCTCACGATCGCGCGCGCGCTGTCGCAGGACCCCGAACTGCTGCTGCTCGACGAGTTCTCGATCGCCGTCGATCCGGTGACGACGATGCGCATCGAAGAGGTGCTCAAGGAACTGCGCCACGAACTCACGATCGTGCTCGTGACGAACCTCGTGCAGCAGGCGCGGCGCCTCGCCGACCGCACCGCGTTCTTCCTCGGCGGCCGCTGCGTCGAGATCGCGAGCACGGAGGACCTGTTCGGCGCGGCGCGGCAACAGAGCACGATCGACTACCTGGAGGGGCGCTTTGGCTGATATCAGGCAACCACACACCGAACGCGTGAAGAGCACAGCGGCGGCGATGTCGCCGCTCGCCATCGACGTGCGCGATCTCAATCTCTGGTACGGCAAGTTCCAGGCACTCTTCGAGGTCGACCTCGAAATCAAGGCCGGCATCGTCACCGCACTCATCGGTCCGTCGGGCTGCGGCAAGTCGACGCTGCTGCGCTGCTGCAACCGCATCAACGAACGCCTGGGCTACGTGACGACGACGGGCACGATCAAGGTGCTCGGCCACGACATCTACGCCGAAGACGCCTCGCGCATCCAGGTGCGCCGACACATCGGCATGGTGTTCCAGCGACCGAACCCACTGCCGCTGTCGGTCCGCGACAACGTGCTGTTCGGCCACCGCCTGCACCGCGAAGAACGCACGAGCCGCAGCGACGAAGACGCGATGGTCGAGTCGGCGCTGCGCGAGGTGCTGCTCTGGGACCGCGTCAAGGACCGCCTACAGCAGCGTGCCACCGGCCTGTCGCTCGAGGAACAGCAGAAGCTCTGCATCGCGCGCCTGCTGCCGACGAAGCCGAGCGTGCTGCTCATGGACGAGCCGTGTTCAGCCCTCGACCCGGCGGCCACCTCCGCGGTCGAAGACCTCATCTGGGACCTGCACGGGCACTACTCGATCCTCATCGTCACGCACAACATGGCGCAGGCGCGACGCGCGAGCGACGAGTGCGTGTTCATGCTCATGGGCCGCGTCATCGAACATACGGCGACCGAGACCATGTTCGTGGCGCCCAGACGCCAGGAGACCTCCGACTACATCGAAGGACGGTTCGGCTGACGTGGGTTCGGCGTTTCGGCGCTCGTGCGCGCTGCTTCGCAAGCGCGGGGCAGCCGGCCAGAAAGCACC
>JAYUCN010000447.1:0-1837 GCA_043740335.1 Planctomycetota bacterium | reverse complement strand
GCTCGAACAGGGCAGCGGCAGCTACCGCGTCGGCGGCGACGAGATCCGCTTCGGCCCCGGCACGGCCCCGCATCAATACACGCAGGTGCGCGGCGCGGAGCCGCGGCTGCCGGGCACGAGCGTCTACGTGACCGGCTTCACGCCGTTCGACCACACGCTCACGTTCGAGGGCGCGTGATCTCGCACGCCACCACGATTCACTTGCTCGCCTTCTGCGTCACCGGCTTCAGCAGCAGATCCTCGTAGTCGTAGCTGAAGTCGACGCCTTCGTCGAACGGCGCCAGTTTCACCTGGTCGATCGTGCCATCGGGCTTCAGCGCGAACGTGACGAACGCATCGGCGCGCAGGCCGCGGTCGTCCCAACGCGCGACGAACGTATCGTGCTGCCAGTGTTCGAGTCGACCGCGCAGCAACGGCGTCGGCTCGAATTCGATGCGCAACTGACCGTCGAGCATCCGCACGACGACGTCGCCATACCACGCGTCTCGGTAGGTGCCCGCATGACTCGCCAGCGGCAACGACGGCTTGCTGTCCGCCTGCCGCGCCGCCGCCGCCTTCGCTTCGCCCTGTTGCACGTCGGCGCGAGCCTTCTGCTCGGCCTGCAGGTGCAGCAGAAACCAATCCTTGTCGGCTTTGCCGAACTGCTGGTCGAGCACGCGCCAGACGATCGCGTCGATGCCGTGCAGCGACTCCTGGTTGGTCAGCACCGCGATGCCGAACTGCAACTCGGGCACCCACAGCACGCGCGACACGAACCCTGGCAGGCCACCCGTGTGCGAGATCAACTTCTTGCCGCGGTAGTCGCTGACGCCGAGGCCCAGCGCGTAGCCCTGGAAGTTCGGGCGCAGTTCCCCGAGCACGGGGTTTGGATCCTTGATCGGGATCGGCGTCGTCAGCGTCGTCAGTTCGCGCCACGTGCGTTCCGAGAACACGCGCGTGCCGTCGGGCAAGGTCCCGCGACCCAGCAGCACCGAGAGCCACTTCGCCATGTCCTCGGCATTCGAGAGGATGCCACCGGCCGGGTTCGTCGTGTCGCTGGTGTCGGGCACGACGGCCTGCACCTTCTCACCGACGCGCGCGTGGGTGCCACTGACGTTGCCGGCGGCGAGCGCGGCACTCGGCTGCACATGGCTGTGCGCCATAGAGACCTTCTGCACGATCTGTTCGCGCACGAACTGCTCCCACGACTGACCGCTGACCGCTTCGATCACTTCGCCGGCCGCGAGGTAGAGCACGTTGTCGTAGGCATACGTGCTGCGAAAGCTCGTCTTCAACGGCACGTTGCGCAGACGCCGCACGACTTCCTTCCTGTCGTAGCGCGTGCCCGGCCACCACAGCAGATCGCCGGCACCGAGACCAAGTCCGCTGCGATGCACGAGCAGATCGCGCACGGTCAGTTCACGCGCGATGTACGCATCGCTGAGCTGGAAGGCCGGCAGGTGGCGCTGCACCGGATCGTCCCAGGCGAGCTTGCCCTGCTCGACGAGCAGGCCGAGCGCTGTGGCGGTGAAGACCTTCGTGTTCGACGCGATGCCGAAGTTGGTCGTCGCGTTCACCAGCACAGGCTCGCCGAGCCGCTGCACGCCGTAGCCCTTCGCCAGCACGGTGTGACCCTGCGCGACCACGGCGATGCAGAGTCCCGGGATCTCGAACGCTTGCTGGACCTTGGCGACGTATTGGTCGAAGTCCGCGGGCAGTGGCGCCTGGGCCAGGGTCGGTGCTGCCATGGCGACCAGCAGCAGCGACGAGAGAACGGAACGCAGGGCTCGCATCGACATGGGATCTGGTGGTCGGTCGTCTGGCTTGGTGATCTTTGACGACGACAGGTTCTACCAGC
>JAYUCN010000446.1:0-11067 GCA_043740335.1 Planctomycetota bacterium | reverse complement strand
GTGTTCGCTGGTGGCTGGGCGGGCACCGCGGCCAAGACTCTGCACCCAGACAACGAGTATGTCATCGAACATGCTCCGCTCCCGGTCGGCGTGTCGATCAAGCAGGTGGTGCTCATGCGCCCTTGCTCCGTCACGCACCACAGCGACATGGACCAACGCTACGTCGAGTTGCGCAGGGTGACGGTCGACGACGAAGTGCTGGTTAACGCCGTCAGGGTCAAGACGCCGAAGTTCGACTCCAACAGTACCACGGCAGGGTCGGTGGTGGCGCCGCGCGGTTGGTACTTGGCGTTCTTGATCACGACCCAGGACACGCCGTCAATCGGCAAGTGGGTCCTGTTCCAATGAGCCCTTGCCGACTGGGCTCGATCGCGGTCTACCTGCTCGCAGCGGTTGCCTCCGCGCAGGAACTGGTCTGGCGAACTACTGGGATTGCCGGATCACGCCGGATCGGGCAGCAGACCGCCGCCATCGGCGACATCAACAACGATGGTCACGAGGACCTCGCGACCATCGTGCATGGTCAATGCGGCGCGGGACCGTACTACGGATTCCTGTGGCTCATCTCCGGCCGAGATGGAACCTTGATCCGCGAAGTTCCCGCTGGTCCGCCGCTGTCCCCTAACGAGTTCGAGTTCGTTGCCCGCACCGGCGACATGAACGGCGACGGCATTCCGGACTACGCCGTCAGCCACTACGTGTACGCCACATCTGGCGGCAGCAGTGTGGTCGAAGTCCGCAGCGGCGTGGACGACTCCGTGATCTGGTCCGTGCCCGGCTACGGCGACTGCATTCTAGGCGACCTGGACGTCGATGGCGATGGCTTGAAGGATCTGGTCGTCGGTGACGAACATCTCTTCAACTACCTTGGCGAAGTCCGCGTCTATTCGCACTTCGGCCAACCGCTGTACAACCTGATCGGCAACCTGTCTGGCAACCCACCGCTGGCGATCGGCATCTGTCTGGCCAGGCTCGGCGACATCGACGACGACGGTCGCGACGACTTCGCGATGGGTTGCTACGAGCCAACTGGGCGCGGTGCTGGCGTGATCGTCTCTGGCAGGACAGGTAGCTATCTGCGCGTCTGCTACGGCGAGCTTCAAGGCGACAACCTCGGGTACTCGATCGACAGTTGCGGCGACATGGATGGCGACGACTACACGGACCTTGTCGTCGGCAACGGCGGGGGCTCCTTCGTGACACGCGGCGCCATCCGCGCCTTCTCCAGCCGCACCGGCCAGGTCCTGCACCAGTGGATCGGGTACTGGGGCGCCTACAGTTTCTCTGTCGCGAGCGGCGGCGTTGACCTCGACGGCGACGGCATGCCCGACGTCGTGACGGGGACACCGAGCGAGACTGTGTCGCCACAGCAGGACGGAACTGTATACGCGTACTCCGGTCGCGATGGCTCCCAGTTGCACCGGTTCATCTCGACACCACAGAGTGGCTACGGCCGAATCGGCTACTGGGAGACCACTCTGCAGCCGCCTGCTGGCGAGCACACGGGCCTGATCGTGGTACCCGATGCCTATGCGCTGTTCGGAGGCTGCGGCCACAACCTCGGCGTGATCAGCGCCTACCGCGGTACCCCGCGCACGGTCCAGATCCTTGGCCCCGCGTGCGCCGGCAATCTCAGTTCCATCCCGAACGTCGGTATGCAGTCCCTCGACGCGAACGGCGTGCGCGTCCATCTTTCCGGTGCACCCTCGAACGTTCCCTCTGTCTTGATGCTCGGCTTGTCGACTACGCAGTTCTTTGGCGTGCCGTTGCCGGCCTCCCTCGACCCGTTCGGCTTGCCCGGCTGCTCGCTGCGCACCTCGATCGAGCTGATGCTCGTGACGATCACCGGCAGCATCGGTCAGGACGCTGGTTACGCACACCTCGACCTGCCTTTTCCGATTCCGACAACTGGCCTCGGCGCGTGGTCCCTCTCCGCTCAGTGGCTCGTACTCGGCGACGCGTCCACGTTCCCCGGCGGACTGACCCAGGCGAAATCCTGGCGGCGGTAGCACGGTGGCACGTCGGGGCCCTTCCAGGCAGTGCCCGAGCGCGCGAGGCACTGGCCATTATCTCACGGCACGCGGTAGCGCTGGCCGTCCGGCATCTTGATCGTGCAGCCGGGCCACGCCTTGGCGATCTCGCGGATGTGCGCGGAGAAGAGTTTCGTGCCGTAGAGGTCGAGTTCCTTCAACGGTGCGCCGACCAGCGACGCCAGCCAACTCCTCTGCAGAGCCTCACAATAGGTCAGCTTCAGCGACCGCAGGGTGCGGCTCTTCGCGAGGGAAGCGAGTGCCTTGCCGCGGTCGGATTTGGTCCCGGACAGGTCAAGCCAGGACAGGTTGAGTTCGGTGAGCTGCGGCAGTTTGGCGATGTGGTCGAGGACGGTGCCGTCGATCCACTCGGCGCGCGCGAGATCCAGGGTCTGCAGGTTCTTCTGGCTCGCGAGAATGGCTGCATCCGCCGCGCGCAGCGAGGTTCCGACGACCCGATGCGGCATCACGACACCACCGAGTCGCAACGTGGTCAGCTGCTTGTTCTCGAGCATCGCCTTCAAGGTGGCTCCATCCAGCCGGCTCAGGCCAGCGAGGCCAAGCTCTTTCAGGGTTGCGAGCCGGGGCAGGCGCGCCAAGGCGGCCTCATCGATCTGCGGGTTCTGGTCCAGTGCGAGCGATTCGAGGCCGTCGGGGATCTTCGCCATGAGATCCCCCGTCGTGTTCGGCAGGTTCGACAGGTCGAGGTGCCGCAGCGTCGTCATCTTCGCGAGCGCGCCGCCGATCGCGTCGGTCAGCGACTCCGACCCACCGAGCAGCAGCGACTCGAGCGGCAGCTTGCCGAGTGCCGCCACGTTCCGGTCCGTGATGCCGATGCCGTCTTGCACGGGCGGCGGCGGCGGTTCTGCGCCGCCCTTCGAGAACCCGCTCTCGGTCTGGCCACGGAAGCGGCCTTGGCAATCGCGCAGATCGAGGCAGCGCAACTGGCTCAGCTTGCCGAGGTGCATCGCGTCGCCTTCCGACAGCATCACGCAACCCTGCAGGTGCAGCCGGCGCAGCCCCGCGCACTTCGCGACTTCGGCGAGCGAGCGGCCGTGGAAGTTCATGCAGTGCGAGAGCGACAGCTCGCGCAGGCTGACCAAGAGCGCGAGCCGTTCGACCGCGGGCGACTCGACGCCGCTGTAGGTGAGGTCCAGGTACTCGAGCATCGGGAGACTCTCGAGCACGCGCAGGCCTTCGCCCTTCACCTCGTGACAGCCCGCGAGCGAGAGCCAGCGCAGGCTCGGCACGCCAGCAAGGTGAGCGAGGCCCGCATCGGTGATCTTCAGCGACACGGCATAACCGCGGTCGTTGACGTCCATGCCGCTGAGGTCGAGCCGTTCGAGCTTGGCGAAGTGCGGGATGTGCACGAGCGCCGCGTCGTCGAAGTCGAAGCAGCGCAGGTTGACGACGGTCGGAGGAATGGAGTCGATGCTGGCCGGGCCGTGCGCCTCGTACCACTGGATCTCGCGCGACATCACTCCCTGCGGTTCCTGTGCTTGCCGGCCGTCGTCCTCGCGGCGAAGCAGCGCGACGCCGAGTGCGGTGCCGGCTGCCAACACCGCGAGCGCGGCCGCGAGCCAGCGCGGTCGTGGCATTGCCGGCGCGATCGCTCGCCGTGCAGTGCGCAGGCCGAACGGCGTCTCGCCGCCGAGCACTTCGCCGAGCAGCCAATCGAGTTGCCGTTCCTTCGCCGTCATCGTCGCCGTTGTCATGCTTGCCTCCGTTCGATGCACGCGCGCAGTGCCTGGCGGGCGCGCTGCACGAGTGTTTTGGTGCCGTTGGGTCGGAGCCCGACCTGGGTCGCCACGTCGTTCCAACCAAAACCGTCGCGGTAGTGCAGTTCGAGCGCGTGCCGCGTTCGCTCCTGGAGCTGCTGCAGACAGGACCGCAGCCGCGCGATGAGTTCTTCCCCGTCGTCGTTCTCGACCGTTGCGAGCCACAGTTCGTCGACGGCCGCTGCCACTTCGCGTTCGCGCCGCAGTCGCCACCAGCGGCACGCGCGCAGCCAGTGGTTCTTCGCCACGCTGCGCAGGAACGCCCGAGTGCTCGCGTCGTCGCCGGCCAGCTCGTGCGTGCAACCGACCAGCATCGTCTCCTGCGCCAGATCGTCTGCCTCGGCCGCATCGGCGCCCAACATGCGCAGGTAGCGCCAGATCGCCGCGCGATGCCGCTCGATGCCCGGTTGAGCTTCTGCAGGGGTAACGGTCGGGGTGGCGGTTCGCACGGTCACAGAGTCGCGGGAAGGACCGGATCCTATTCACAATCCGCGGGCTCGCTGCGATGGGGACCGCGGCTACAGACGAAGAAATCTCGACCGGCGTGCACGGAACGGCCGGGCTCCGCACATCAGAGGGTGCCAATCGGCATTCCTGTATGAACACCCTGCTCAATGCGGTCCTTCCCTGGTTTCTCTGCATCTCGCTCGGCGGTCCGGTGCCCCAAGCCGCGCCGGGCTCGACTCGCGATGGCTGTTGCTGGTGCTGCCCCGTCGAGTGTTGTGACGAACCGTGCTGCCCGATCGGCTGCTGCGACGAGCCTTGCTGCATCGTCTGCTGCCCACCGAACTGCTGCGCCGCGACGGCACCCGCTGTCTCCGCGGCACCCAAGTCCTGCTGCGGCTCGGCCCCGGCGGCTGCTGCCAAGAAGGGGACCGGTTCCTGCTGCGGCGGCTGAGGAGTACTCTCGGCTGTTCATGAGTCCGCTCGGCGCCGACGAGTTCGTGCACGCGTTCACCCAACATGGGCGCACGCTGTGGGTGCTCGCGGCGGCCTGGGTCGGACGAACCGAAGCGGCCGATCTCGTGCAGGAGACCGCGTGCCTCGCGTGGCAGCGGCGCGAACAGTTCGCTCCGGGTTCGGACCTGCGCGCCTGGCTGTCGCAGATCGCGCGTCATCTCGGCGCCAACTGGCGGCGGCGCAGGCTTCCCGAGGCGCGCGCGCCCGAACAACTGCCCGAACTGCCGGCGGCCCCGAACATCGCTGCGACCCTGCCGTTCGATGCCGATCGCCACGGCCTCGGCGACGAACTCGCCGGTGCCCTCGCCGCCTTGCCCGAGCCAGCACGCGCTTGCCTCTTGCTGCACGTCGTCGTCGGCCACAGCTTCGCCGAGATCGCGACGCTGCTCGACATTCCCGAGAACACCGCGGCCAGTCATGCCCGCCGGGCGCGCCTCGCCGTGCGGGCAGCCCTCGCTCCTTCGCCGCTCACAGCAGCACCCTTGCCGGAGTCGCCATGACCGATCCACACGACGATCGCCTCGACGAACGTTTGCGCGCGGCTTTCGCACCGCCGTCGGCGAACGTCTTCGCCACCCAGGCGCGCACGGCCGCAGCACCCTCCGCGCGGCGGACCATGTGGCCCTGGTTGCTCGCCGCCGCGGCACTCATCGTCACGATCGCGTTCGCGATCGCGCGGCCGCGGCGCGGGCCCGAAGGACACGATGCGCAACAACTCGGTGCCTTGTGGGCCGCCGCCTACGAGCACGCGGTCGCGCAGGGCTTCAGCGGCGGTTCCTGCTGCATGCCCGGGCTCGATCTCGGCAAGGCGTGCCAGGAGAAGTTCGCCATGAAGCTCGGCCTCGGCGATCAGTCTTCGGTGAAGCTGCTCGGCTGCTACTGCGGGTTGTCGACGGGCGGCTGCATGGCGCTGCTCGCGCGCACGAACGGCGACCCCGTGTGCGTCTACGTGGTGCCGTGCACGCAGGATCCGCGGCCCCGATTGCCGGCGGGCAGCACGCTGCATCTGGCGCGCCGCGAGATGGGGTCCGTCGTGCTCTACGCGCTGTCGGCGGCGCCAGCACCTGACACGCTCGCCGGCTTCGTCGGGCCCATCGACTGAACGAACGGGCCCGCCTGGCCGGTTCACTGCCAGTCGTAGCGCACGCGGTAGGTGATGACCTGCTCGGTGTTGGCCGGCACCTGCACGCGGAACTCGATGTGCTGCGCGTCGGTCTTGCTGAACTCGTGCGACTTCTTGATCACGGTCCAGTTGACCCAGCGATAGAGCCCTTCGGCGACGCGCACCTCGATGGCGGTGTCCTTGCGATTGCGCACGCGGATCTCGAACGACTCCTCCATCTGGTCGTTCTTGTTGCTGAGCTGGAAGTCCGTGCGCTTCCTTTCGCCGACGATGTCGAAGGCGTCGCCCGTGTAGATGCGCAAGCGCTCGTCCTTGGGCGTGTGGTCGATCGTGTTCTCGCCCGTGAACTCGAGACGGCCATCGGCATCGTCGCGGCGGTAGAAGCGCGTGCGGCCTTTCGGCAACGGCATGCCGAGACCGTTCGCCTTGGTGTTCTCGAACTCGCGCATGACCCAGACCTTGCTGTTGCTCTGCGTGCCATAGTCGGGCTGGCTGCGGATCTGCTCCTGGTTCCAGCCGCGGTACTGGCCGAGGGCCGCCCCGTTGTAGACGTAGATCGTCTGCGACTTGACGTTCATCGCGCGCACGAACTCGACCTGCTTCTGCTGGCGGTCGCGCAGCGTCGTCGGCAGCGGCAGCGAGTAGAGGTGGAACTCGTCGAACGCCTTCTCGGTGACCTGCGGTGCGGAGGCCGCGAGCGCGTCGCGGTAGCCGGCGATGCCGCCCTGCGGCGAGGCATCGGGCTGGATCTTGTTCACGTCGCCCGCCATGAGCTTGATGGTCGCGTCGGGGAACGCCTTGCCCGACTGGTTGTCGATCGAGATCCAACCGACGACGTCCATCGTGTCGCCCTTCTCGGGCGCGATGAGGTTGTAGGAAGCTTCCCAGCTCATGCCGCCCGTCACGTAGCTGAGCTCGGCGGTGACCTTCGCGGCCTCGGTCGCGTGCAGGCGCCAGGTCAGCGTCGGCATCAGGATCGCGTCGTCGGTGAGGGCCGGGAAGATCGGTTGCCCCGGCAGCGAGAAGCGCAGCTTGCCCTCGACTTCGACGATGGGGGAACCAGCGCCCTGGTTGTAGTCGCCGAGTTCGGCCTGACGCTCGTAGAACGGATTGCCGTAGCGCTGGCTCGCCCTGTAGTTCGGCACGTAGCCCGAACGGATCACCTTGCCGCGCACGATGGTTTCCTTGCCTTCGCGATCGGTGACGAGGAACTCGATCTCCTTGCCTTCATGGTGCTCTAGCAGGAGTCCCTGCGAGATCGTGTCGGCGCGGTAGTTCTGTTCGAGGATCGCGAGCTGGACCCTGCCGGTTGGATCGCGCAGCACGACGGAGTCGGGTTCGAGGTGGGTCGTGACGCCGACGAAACTGACTTCGTTGGCGCCCTGCTTCAGGTCGAGCGCGATGCGGTCGCGCACGACGGCGAAGTTCTGGTTGTAGATGGTGAGAGAGGGGCCCTGGGCGGTCGCGGTGGCGACGGGGAACAGGGCCGAGAAGACGACGATGGGGTGCGGTCGGAACATGGCGGCGGCCAAACGTAGCGGGTGCGGCGGGGTTCCGGTGGTCCGCGAGCGGCTGAGCAACTTCCGCGCGGACGGAGCCGCGCGGGACGATAGAGTGCTCACTGTGATGCCAACGGTGCGCACCATGCTGTGTTGGCTGCTCGCTGCCGCGATGATCGCGGCGGGACTGCCGCTGCGGGCACGCACTTGCACAGCGACCGGTGGCGGTGATGCTTCGACGTGCTGTTGTGCCACTGGCGCGAGCGCATGCCATTGCCACGACGGCGCGACGGCCTGCGGGTGCAAGGATCGTGGTCGGGAACGTGAGCCATCGGCGCCGTCGCCGCGGCCGCGCCCCCTGCCGGCCACGCCGGCGGAGTTCGCGCCAACGCCAGCGGGTCTGGTGGTGATCGTCAACGCCGACGCAGTGTCCTACGACGTGCGGCGTCCAGTGACGCACCGGCCGCTGCCGCATCGCTCGCGCCAAGAAGCGTTCTCGGTCTGGCGCTGCTAGCGGACCAGGCGGGGGACACTCTGTACCCACCGCAGGCTGCGTAACCGCAGCTCAACGTCGCGAGGCGACCATTCAGCCAGACTCAACGATTCCCCCACGGACACTGTCATGAAGAACCCGTTCTTGATCGCGACCCTGCTTGCGTTTGGCAGCTGCACTGCCACGTACACGGAACCGCCCGTCGCCGCCGATCACCCGGCGAACCCAGGCGCGCAGGAAGCTCCTCCGCTGATGCGTTCGCGCACGCTGGAACTGGCGGCGGCGGAACCTGTGATCGCCCCGGGATCCAAGACATCCGACACGGGCGAGGGTGAGCACAAGCACGACGTGCCAGCGCCAGCCAAGGGCGAAGCGGCCGCCACGTATGCGTGCCCGATGCACCCAGAGGTGACCTCGGACAAGCCCGAGCAACGTTGTCCCAAGTGCGGCATGAAGCTCAAGCCCAAGGCCGAGTGAGGATCCCGCGATGAGGCGAACCACAACCATTCCGTCTCTCCTCGCCCTGGCGGCGCTGGCGGGCTGCGCCACGGTCGAGCCCGGCATGGGCTTCGATGACGTGCAACGAAGTGTCCTGGCGCGTGCGGGTGTGCGTGTGCATTGGAACAGCGGATCGAGCGCCGATGCGGAGGTGAAAGCCACCGTCGCGTCGATGCTCGAAGCCGAACTCACTGCCGACAAGGCCGTCCAGGTAGCACTCCTCAACAACCACGACCTCCAAGCCGTCTACGAGGAACTGAATCTTGCGCAGGCGGACCTGGTGCAGGCGGGGCTGCTCAGGAACCCGGTCTTTGGTGGCGAAGTCCGCGCCGCCAGTGGCGGCGGCACGGGCGTTGTCCTCGACGTGACGCAGGATTTCGTGAGCCTCTTCTCCATGCCGCTGCGCAAGGGGCTGGCCGGTGCGGCGTTCGAAGCGGCCAAGGTACGCGTGACGGTCGTAGTGTTGGACACGGCCTTCGTGGTGCGGACCACTTTCTATGACTACCAGGCGGCCGAGCAGGCCCGCGAGATGCGCGCCACGGTGATGGAGGCGACGGCCGCTTCCTATGAACTGGCGAAGCGGCTTCGCGCCGCGGGGAACAACCGCGAGTTGGACCTTGCCAACGAGCGGGCGCTGCACGAGCAAGCCAGGCTCGACCTGGCAGGTGCAGAGGCGGAGTTCGTGCACTTGCGCGAACGGATGAACGCGCTCATGGGCCTTTGGGGAGCCCAAACCGGATGGCATGGCGCGACAAGGCTCCCAGCACTCCCAGACGATCAGGCATCCGCAGACGGGCTCGAGCACAAGGCCATCGAGGCGAGCCTCGACCTGGCGCTGCTGCGGCGGGAGGCCGAGATCGCCGCTCGTTCGGCTGGGATTGCACGCCCCTTCGCGTGGTTGACCGACGCGGGCTTGGGCATCGCGGCGGAGCGTGAAGTGCAGGGCGATTGGTCGGTCGGGCCATCGGTCTGGCTACCGCTACCACTCTTCGATCAGGGGCAGGCCAGGCTCGCCGCGGCTCAGGCACTGTACAGGCAAGCGTTCGAGCGGTACAGCGCGCGAGCTGTGGAGATCCGTTCTCGTGTGCGCGCTGCGCACAGCGGCGCCGTGTCGGCATTCGACCGCGCCAGGTACTACGAGAAGGTCATTCTCCCCCTCAGACAGAGAATCGTGGAGGAGACCCAGCTCCACTACAACGCCATGCAGGTCTCCGGCTTCCAGCTCCTTCAGGCCAGGCGGGACCAGATCAACGCCGGCGCTGACTACATCGCGTCTCTCCGGGACTACTGGCGAGCGCAGTCGGGCCTGCAGCAGATCCTGAGTGGTCGGATGACTCCGTTTGAAGCAATCCCTGTCATGTCGAACTCCGCTGCCAAGGCGTCGGGCTCGGCGATTGAACTCCAATGAGCAACTCCAACACAGGTCACGACAACGCTCGACTCTCTCGCTCACCCATCACGCGTCGGCAGGTGCTCGCCACCGGTGCTCTTGCGAGTGGTGGCCTGTTCCTCGGCAGTCGCGCCTCTGGCGCACAGCAGCAAGAGGCAACTTCGCGGACCGCGGTCCTGCCGGGTGAACCGGGCAGCGACTTCACGCCCGTGGTCGTCCCCAACGGCTGGACGCTCCCGTACAAGGTCGTGGGCGGCGTGAAGGTCTTCCATCTCGTCGCCGAGGAAGTCGAGCATGAGTTCGCCCCCGGGCTCAAGGCCACTTGTTGGGGGTACAACGGCGGCGTGCACGGGCCTGTGATCGAGGTGGTCGAAGGGGACCGCGTCCGCATCTTCGTCACCAACAAGCTGCTGGCTCCGACCACCGTTCATTGGCACGGAGTGCTGCTGCCAAGCGGCATGGACGGTGTGGGCGGCTTGTCGCAGAAGGCGATCTTGCCCGGCGAGACCTACATGTACGAGTTCACGCTTCGCCAGCACGGCACCCTGATGTACCACAGCCACCACGACGAGATGACCCAGATGGGCATGGGGCTGACGGGCCTGATCGTGGTTCACCCGCGCAATCCCAAGGGTCCGCGTCCAGACCGTGACTTCGCTCTGATGCTCCACGAATGGAAGATCGAAGTCGGCGCCAGTCGTCCTGACCCCAATGAGATGAGCGATTTCAACATCCTCACGATGAACGCAAAGGCGTTTCCGGGTACGCAGCCGCTGATCGTCAAGCTCGGGGACCGCGTGCGCTTCCGCATCGGCAACCTGGGGGCGATGGATCACCACCCGATCCATCTGCACGGCTACTACTTCACGGTCACCGAGACCGACGGTGGGGTGATTCCCGAGGCCGGTCGATGGCCCGAGACGACGGTCCTGGTCCCGGTCGGCAGTACCCGAACCGTCGAGTTCACGGCCGCCAACCCGGGCGACTGGGCGATGCACTGCCACATGACCCACCACGTGATGAACCAGATGGGCCACCATCTACCCAACATGCTCGGGGTGGACGCTCGCGGGTACGACGGCAAGGTGCGCAACCTCCTGCCCGACTACATGACGATGGGGCAGGCGGGGATGGCGGGCATGACCGGGATGGGCATGGCGGTGCCACAGAACAGCATCCCCATGGTCGGGGGCGTCGGCCCGCACGACGAGATCACCATGGGAGGGATGTTCACGATCCTGAAAGTGCGAGAGAGTCTGGACGGCTACGACAACGACCCGGGATGGTACGACAACC
>JAYUCN010000445.1:0-4571 GCA_043740335.1 Planctomycetota bacterium | reverse complement strand
CGCGAAGGCGAGGGCGGCGAAGGCGAGCGAACGCATGGGGACTCCGGCGACGGGGGGAAGCACACAGGACACTCTACCGCCGCGGCCGCCGCGGCCGCCCACCCGCTACGGTCAGCGGCCCGCCTCGGTCCACGCGACAGGCGGCGCTGGCGCCGTTCACTGGATGGTGAACGAGACCGCGTTGCTGACGTCGATCGTGACGGCACCGAACACGAGGCCTTGCGCGGAGTAGGTACTGCCGGACAACAGCGGGTTGTTCGGCACGGCGATCGGCAGGTTGGCGTAGCCAGTCGCCGACGTCAGGGACGCGAGTGTGACCACGGGGCCGCTGAAGATGTCGAGCCAGATGGAGCAGCCGAACGCTGGCAAGGGCGACGCCAGTGCCGCACCGCCCGCGAGTCCGAACAAGCCGATCGCCGACGGCAGTGTGTCCACCAACTCGAGCGTCGTGGTCGTGTTCAGCACGAAGAACTCGTCGGCGACGAGGCGCGGCACCAGCGCGGTCGAGCTACAGCCGGTGCCGGTGTTGACGACGGCGGGCACCGGCAACGTCGTCAACCGCTGGTAGTACTGGGCGATGTCGACGCCGGCGGGGAGCGTCAGCGTTGCCGGCAGCGGGTTGTTCAACGTGTGCGCTCGCTGCCATGTGCCGAACGACACCGGGGCGCCCGAAGTGGCGGTCGAGTAGTAGTAGGTCAACGTGCCGCCCCATGCGACGCCGAGCGCGTAGTGGTTGCCGGCGACGAGATTCTGTGCGATCGGACCGGTCGAATACCACGCCGGACCACCGCCGCCCGCGACCGTCACCGGCAGCGTCCACTCGAGTGTCGCGATGCCCGTGCGCGAATGATGGCGGTAAGCGAAGAAGGTCAAGGTCTCGGGACCGGGCACGTTCAAATACACCTCGAAGTCGATCAGCACGACCGAGGTGTTGACGCCGTACAGGCTGGCCTTGCCCCGGTTTGCCCCCGAAGGGGCGCTGTTCGTGCCGCCGACCGTGTCGATGACCTGCGCCGGCAGGGCAGCGAGGGACGTGAGGCACAGGAGAGTGGTGGCGAAGAGGGATCGGGTCATGGCGCGGCCTCGGTCTGTCGGAGGAGTGGGTTTGAGCGTGGCGACGAGTCTACAGCGAACCACCGGCCTGCCAACGGGGGCGACGCGGCGCAGGTTGGCAACGAAGCAAGCCATGAGGGCGGGCACTTGCGTGTGCTCGTGGGGAGGTGGCCGACGTCAATCGTTGTCGTGCAGCATCGTTGACGCGATCCAGAGATGCTGCAGCGAGTTCAGCACTCTGCCTCGAGTTCAGGATCCGAGCACAGCTACGCGCGAACGACTTGCAATGAGCGTCTGCGTCTTGCCGAGTCCGACGAACACGAGGCGCCTCTTGACTGCGTCCGGGCCGACCTTGGCCGCGAGCTCAGAGAAGATGACGTTGAAGAAACTTGCCGAGGCTCCGGGAAGGGAGTCCATCGACACGGAGACGGTCTCGTGACTCTGCATGGCCTGGAAGACCGACTCCGCGACGCGCATCGCGGAATCCACAGTACCGTCATCGGGTCCGCAGTAGTCAGCAGCCCGAACTGTCGAGTCACCGACGGTCACCCCCCTCACGAATAGTTTTCGATCGGCGGGCACGCGCAGACCAGATTGCGGTCGCCGTGCACGTCGTTGACGCGCGCGATCGGCGGCCAGAACTTGTGTTCCTTCGTCCACGGCGCCGGGAACGCCGCGCGCTCGCGCGAGTAGCCGTGCTTCCACTCCGCCGCCGTGACCGCCTCGGCCGTGTGCGGCGCGTTCTTGAGCGGGTTGTCCTGCTTGTCGAGCTTGCCTTGCTCGATCTCGCGGATCTCCTGGCGGATCGCGATGAGCGCATCGCAGAAGCGATCGAGTTCGGCCTGCGATTCGCTCTCGGTCGGTTCGATCATCATCGTGCCGGCCACCGGGAAGCTGATCGTCGGCGCGTGGAAGCCGTAGTCCATGAGTCGCTTGGCGATGTCACCAACCTCGACGCCGCTGCCGGCCTTGAGGTGGCGCACGTCGACGATGCACTCGTGCGCGACCATGCCGTTCTGGCCCGTGTAGAGCACGGGGAAGTGACCCTCCAGGCGCTTCGCCACGTAGTTCGCGTTGGCGATCGCGACCTGGGTCGCGCGCCGCAGCCCATCCGGACCCATCATCGCGATGTAGGCATAGCTGATCGTCAGCACCGAAGCACTTCCCCACGGTGCTGCACTGATCGGACCGATGGCCTGGCTGCCGCCCGCCACCGAGTTGCACGGGATCACGGGGTGACTCGGCAGGAACGGCACGAGGTGCGCGGCCGTGCAGATCGGGCCCATGCCGGGACCGCCGCCGCCGTGCGGAATGCAGAACGTCTTGTGCAGGTTGAGATGGCAGACGTCGGCGCCGAGGTCGCCGGGCCGCAGCAGACCGACCTGCGCGTTCATGTTGGCGCCGTCCATGTAGACCTGGCCGCCGTGATCGTGCACGACCTTGCAGACTTGCCGGATACCTTCTTCGAAGACGCCGTGCGTCGACGGGTAGGTGACCATGAGCGCCGCGAGGTGGTCCTTGTGTTCGGCGGCCTTCGTCTGCAGGTCGCCCATGTCGATATTGCCGTTCGCGTCGCAGGCGACGACGACAACCTTCATGCCGCACATCGCCGCACTGGCCGGGTTGGTGCCGTGCGCGCTGCTCGGGATGAGGCAGACGTTGCGCTGCTCCTGGCCGTTCTTCCGGTGGAAGGCGCGGATGACGAGCAGGCCCGCGTATTCGCCCTGCGAACCGGCATTCGGCTGCAGCGAGCAACCGGCGAAACCCGTCACGTCGCAGAGCCACGTCGACAGGTTGGCGAAGAGTTTCTGGTAGCCCTTGGTCTGCTCGAGCGGCGCGAACGGATGGATGGCGCCGAAGCCCGGCAGCGAGACGGGATACATCTCGGTCGTCGCGTTGAGCTTCATCGTGCACGAACCGAGCGGGATCATCGACGTCGTCAGCGACAGGTCCTTGTGCTGCAGGCGATGGATGTAGCGCAGCAGTTCGTGTTCGCTCCGGTAGCGATGGAACGTCGGGTGGGCGAGGTAGCCGCTCATGCGCGCGAGCGAACCGAGGCTCGGCGCCTGCTCGTCGAGGCGCAGCTGCAGCGGGCTGCCACCGAACGCCGCGAACAGATCGTGCAGGTCCTGAGTCTCGACCGTCTCGTCGAGCGTGACGCCGAGGCTGCCATCGCCGAAGTCGCGCAGGTTGATGCCCTTCTGGAGCGCTGTCTGCAGCGCGTGCGGGGCGCCGTCCTTGGGCCACACGCGCAGCGTGTCGAAGCGCGCGCCATCCTGGATGCGATGCCCGAGGGCCGAGAGGCCGTGAGCGAGGCAGGCCGCCTGGGCGCGGATGCGTTCGGCGATCGCGCGCAGACCGTCGGGGCCGTGGTAGACCGCGTACATGCTCGCCATCACGGCGAGCAGGACTTGCGCCGTGCAGATGTTGGAGGTCGCCTTCTCGCGGCGGATGTGCTGTTCGCGCGTGCCCAGCGCGAGGCGCATGGCCGGCTTGCCCGTCGCGTCAATGCTCACGCCGACGATGCGGCCCGGCAACTGGCGCTGGAACTCCTTCTTCGCGGTCATGAAGGCTGCGTGCGGACCGCCATAGCCGAGCGGCACGCCGAAGCGCTGCGAACTGCCGAAGACGACGTCGGCACCCATTTCGCCGGGCGGCTTCAAGACGGTGAGTGCGAGCAGGTCGGCGGCGACGGTCGCGAAGCCGCCGGCGGCGTGGATCTTCTCGATCGTGGTCGTGAGTTCGTCGATGCGGCCGTCGGTGCCGGGGTACTGGAGCAGGATGCCGAAGTGCCGGTTCGTGAAGGTGGTGCTGCGGTGGTCGCCGATCTGCACCTCGATGCCGAGTGGTTCGGCGCGCTGCTTGACTACGGCGATCGTCTGCGGGTGGCAGTTCTGGTCGATGAAGAACGTGTTGGCATCGTCCTTGCCGTGCAGGCGGTGGCAGAGTGTCATCGCTTCCGCACCGGCGGTCGCTTCGTCGAGCAGCGAACTGTTCGCGACCTGGAGTCCCGTCAGATCGAGCACGAGCGTCTGGTAGTTGAGCAACGCCTCCATGCGGCCCTGCGAGATCTCGGCCTGGTAGGGGGTGTACTGCGTGTACCAGCCCGGGTTCTCGAGGATGTTGCGCTGGATGACGGCGGGGGTGAGGGTGCCATGATAGCCCATGCCGAGGTAGCTGCGCAGTACGCGGTTCTCGGCAGCCAGCGCGGTGAGTTCGGCGAGCGCCTCGCGTTCGCTCTTGGCGCGGGGGGTCTGCAGTTCGCCGCGCCAGCGGATGCTCGCGGGGATGGCCTTGTGAGTCAGGTCGTCGAGCGACTCACAACCGAGTGTCTGCAGCATCGCCTGCAGTTCGCCCTCGCGCGGACCGAGGTGGCGGTTCTCGAAGGTGTCGTGGCGGGGGAACGCGGGAGGAGTGCTGGCCATGTCGGGGGGGGGGACTCCCCACCCTTTTGCAAGAGCAGAAAGTAGTTCGCGGGAGCATACCCGCGAAGCTGGTCAGGCGGCCGCAGTCGGCTG
>JAYUCN010000444.1:0-1846 GCA_043740335.1 Planctomycetota bacterium | reverse complement strand
CTCGCCTGCGACTTCCCAGATCGCGCTGCCGACGAAGTCGTACGCCAGTGACTCCCAATAGGTCAGTCCAGCCGAGCGCGCGAAGCCGTGATAGAGGGCGCCCGTGTAGGGATGCAGGAGCTGGTTCGTGGCGAACGGATCCGTGTCGATCACCCAGGATGAGTGCAGGTTGTTGCGGATCGTGCCGTCGTCGGTCTCGTAGTCCTCCTTGTCAGCCGCATAGCGGCGGTCGTACTGATTCAGGAGGAACTGGAAGGCAAGGATGTCGACGGCTGGCACGAGGTAGCTGCGGCCGGAGCCTTCACCCCAGACGGGCCCTTGTGGTGCGGTGCCAGGATCTTGGCGCATCGAAGCACCGCTCGCGTCAGCACCGTTCCCGTTCGTGGCTGGCCCTTGGGGCGCAGCTGGATTCGTCGACCCGGCCGCCGAACCCGTCGAGGAGGAATCGGCGGGAGGGGCCGCGACCTTTGTGTAGCCGGTCGGCACCGCGACGTCCCGGTCCGTGCCATGCGGACTGACACATCCGGCGAGGAGGATGAGCGAGGCCAGCAGCAACGTGTCCTTGCGCGTTTGTAGAAACGGGCGGAGCACCAGTGCGATCCGCCCGCGACGACTTGCGTGATCGCTCATGGCAGCGGCCCTGAGCAAGAGTGGTGCCGCGACTCCGGCGAACGCCCTGCAGGCGAGCCGCCGCCGGTCAGCGCAGCTTGCTGTCGTCCGGGCCGAGTCGGCCGGGCTCGCGCACGCCGGTGCCCTTGGTGCCGGTCAGCGTGTCGCCGAGGTCTGCGCGCGCCGCCTGCGCAAGGCGCTGGAGCCGTTCGACGACGTCAGCATGTGCGGCTGCGACGTCCTTCGCTTCGCCGGGGTCGGCGCGCAGGTCGTAGAGGCTGAGTGCGATCGGCACGTTCTCGTAGGGCGCGGGACTGCCGTCGATGCCACCGGGCCGCCCAGCGAGCGTGGCGTACTGGTGCGGGAAGTGCAGCTTCCAGTGCGCGTCGCGCACGGCCTGCAGTTCCCCGCCAGCGTAGTAGCAGCAGAACACCTCGTGCGGCGAGACGGCACCGGGTGTGCCGAACAAGAGCGGCGTGATGTCGAGGCCGTCGATCGTGTGCTGCGGCAACTCGGCGCCGATCAGCTTGCCGATGGTCGGCAGGAGGTCGATCGTCGACGCGAGTTCGCTGCAGGCAGCACCCGCGGGCACGTGGCCGGGCCAGCGCATGATCGTCGGTTCGCGGATGCCGCCTTCGAACATGGTGCCCTTGCCTTCGCGCAGCGGCCCCGCCGAGCCCGCGTGGTTGCCGTAGCTGAGCCACGGGCCGTTGTCGGACGTGAACAGCACGAGCGTGTTGTCGTCGAGGTCGAGGCGGTGCAGCGTGTCGAGGATCTGGCCCACGGACCAGTCGATCTCCATGACGACGTCGCCGTAGAGGCCCTGTTTGCTCTTGCCGCGGAACTTGTCGGACACGAACAGCGGCACGTGCACCATGCTGTGCGGCACGTAGAGGAAGAACGGGTGGTCTCGGTGGCGCTCGATGAACGACACCGCGTGTTCGGTGTACCAGGTCGTGAGGTTCGCCTGGTCTTCGCCCGTGACCTTGCTGTTGACGATGCGGTTACCTTCGATGAGCGGCAGGTCGGGGTAGCCCTGCTTGCGTTTCGCGGCGTCGGGCGGCAGCTTCGCGTAGTCGGGATGCAGCGGCCACATGTCGTTGCTGTAGGGCAGGCCGAAGTACTCGTCGAAGCCGTGCTGGAGCGGCAGGAACTTCGGATGATGGCCGAGGTGCCACTTGCCGAAGCACGCCGTCGCGTAGCCCTTCTGCTTGCAGAGTTCGGCGATCGTGGTCTC
>JAYUCN010000443.1:0-1848 GCA_043740335.1 Planctomycetota bacterium | reverse complement strand
AGAACAAGGATGACCAGGACCTGTTGGCGGCCGCGCGCACGTCGTTCCGCCGGCTCGAGGAGACGGACAAGCTCGACGCCTCGCTGCGCACGCTGTGGTCCACGACAGAGCTTTGGGCTGGTGCACCGGCCGAGGCCGTCAACGTGTTCGCGCGAGCACTCACGAAGAGTCCCGATGACCAGACCCTGCTCGACGCGCTCGTCAGCACGGCGGCGGGCCAGGGGCAACTGCCGCTCGCGATCGAGAAGCTCCAGGCGCGCCCCGATGCGACGAGCCTCTGGTACCTCGGCAAGGCCCGCTACCTGCTGGCCGGAGTCGAGCGCGAAGGCGACAAGAAGGCCGAAGCGCAGAAGACCCTCGATGCTGCGCGCGCCAGCTTCGTGAGCTCGATGCAGATGAATGCCGGCTTCCGCGACAGCTCCGAACAGTGGATCGCGATGTGCCTCGGCAAGAAGGGCAACATCGCGTTCTGGAGCGACGACCTCACGAACGCCGAGACCTGGCTGCTCGAAGCCGCGCGCCTGCGGCCCGATCGCATCGCCGACGATCTCGGTCTCGCCGAGACGACGAAGCTCGGCATCCAGCGGCTCGCCGACAAGTACTTCCGTCAACAGAACCTCGCCAAAGCGGAGGCCGTCTTCCGCGCCGCGTCCGACGCCGCCAACAGCGACCTCGACCTGCTCAACAACGCGGGCCTGTTCGCGCGCGACCACGGCAACCAGCTCGAGGAGGCCGGCAAGCAGAAGGAAGCCATGGCGATGTACGAACAGAGCTACAAGGCCTACCGCCGCGCCCAGCAGCTCGACCCACCGAACGTGCGACTGCGCAACGACTGCGCCCTGATCGCCATCTACCACCTCGAGCGCGACTGGGACCTCGCGAAGCAGTTGCTCGACAGCGCGATCACCGACGGCGAGAAGACGCTGCGCGACAACCCGCCCGGCGATCCGAACGACCGCCAGCAACTCGACGAAGCCATCGGCGACTGCTACGAGAACCTGGCCCTCTTCTACTTGAAGCACGGCCAGGATGGCGCCGCGGCAAAGGCGGCTGCGGTGCAGAGCCAGCAGCACTTCCCCGGCGAACAAAGGCCCGGCGCACGTCGGCACCTGCAGGCGGCGGAACGCCTGTTGCAAGGCAAGTGACATGCGAACGGTCTGCTGTGCCCTGTGGCTCCTCCTCGTCAGCGCCACCACCTCCTGCCAGGAACCAGCACCTGCGCCCGCCACGGCGCCGCAGGCTGCGCTGCGCGGCCAGGAGCCTTCGCTGCGCGAGCGGGCGTTCGGCGCCGAGAACCGCAGCCGTTTCGCCGAGGCGGCCGACGCGTTCCTGGCCCTCGCCAAGGCGGAGCCGCAGCGACCGGACTGGGTCGTCGCCGCGGGGCGTTGCCTCGGCCGCAGCGGTCGCTTCAAGGAAGCCGTCGACCTGCTCGATGCGGCGCGCAAGCGCTTCCCGGGTGTCATCGAAGTGCCGGCCATGCTGGCGCGCACCTTCCTGCTGCAGGCGGAGCAGGACAGCGGCACGTTGAACCCCGAGATCCTCTGGGCCGATGCGGCCGAGCTCGCCGAAGGTGTGCTGAAGGTCGAACCCAACGACGAAGACAGTCGCCTCGTGCTGGCGCAGGCGCGCTACCTGCTCGGCGATCAGGAGCAGGCGATCCTGCAGGCCGAAGAGGCTGTGCGCCGTCATCCGGCGCGCGCGGGCGCCCACGTGCTGCTGGGTCGCATCGCCACGGACCGCTTCCGCGACCTGCTGCGGCAGCACCGCGAACAGAAGCTCACGGGCCAGGCCGAAGCGGACCTCGTCGGCGCCATCGATGTCCAGCGCCAGATGGCGCACGCCTCGTTC
>JAYUCN010000442.1:0-4592 GCA_043740335.1 Planctomycetota bacterium | reverse complement strand
TGAATTGCCGGCGCCCGCCGGTATGGGCCCTTGCCAAGGCACTCTTCGAGTACCTTCCTGCCATCAGTCATCGGGACCAGCCAGCCGATACTGTTCTGGACCTGATCGCAATGGAGCATCCATGAGCGGCGAGAGCAAACGCGACGACGATCCTGACTTCCTCGACGACGACTTCATCGTCGAAGACATTGCGGGGAAGACCGAGGACCTCGACCAGTTGTTCGAGGGGCCGTCACCGGCAGGCAGCGCCGCAGCTCGGCCCAAGTCGCCGCCTCTTCCCGGCGCGCAAGATGCCGAGGATCTGCTGTTCACGGACCACACCCAGGGCCTCGAAGCGAGCTCGAACTTTCAGGGTGGTCCGCAATTCGCCGAGGCGACGCAGTCGCACTGGAGCGGCGATGGGCTCGATCTCGAGGAGGTCGGTGTGCCCGCGGCGGATGATCCGTCGGGGTCGGCCAAGAGAGCGTCGGGTCAGGGCCTCGGTGGCGACGAGACGTCGTTCACCAAGGAACTCGATTCCTTACTGCAGTCCGAGGAGGACTTCGCGCTCGACAGCGAAGAGGATCTCGAGGTCGTCGGTGCACCTGACGCGAACGCTGGGGACGCGAGCGCTGAGGTCGACGAGTTCGAGCAATCGGGTCCATTCGTGCTCGACGATGGCGAAGGCACGTGGCAGGAGGACAAGGCATCCGAGGGCACGGCCGAGCTGCCCATCGAACCGGCGCTGGCTGCTGCAGCGGACAGCGCCGCGGCCGAGCCGGGTTGGGAACCGCTGCCTGGGCCGAGTGTCGACGATCTCGCTGAAGTGAGCGAAGTCGCGCGCGTCGACGACGCCGAGGCGACTGGCGAGGCATCGGCGGGAGAACTGGTCGGTGCGTCGCTGGCGGCGGATGGAGTCGATCGGGGCCTCGTCGGTACCGACGGCAAGAGCGAAGTGGAAGGCCACGACATCTATGCGAGCGAGCCTGGCGTGGTCTTCGTCGGACCGCGGCCCAACCGCGGTCGCACGTGGCGGCTGCTCGTTTCCCTCGCGGCGTCGCTCATGGTGTTGGCCACCGGCGCTGTCGTCGTGTTGCGTCCCGAGTTGCTGGGCCTCCGGTTCGAGGCGAAGCGAGTGGAACAGGTCGCCGTGCAGCGGCCGGAGGTGCCTGTGGCCGTCGCGATCCCCAGGCCGCCCGAGGTTCCGGCGGTTGAGCCTTCGCCTGCAGGGCCGCTGCCTGGACAGCCGGAACCGCCTCAACCGGTGCCGCCGTCCATCCCCGTGGTTGCGCAGGTCGGGACGCCGCCGTCGTCGGAGGGGCCGCAGCCCCAGCCAGTGCCGCCGACACTGCCGGCGGTTCTGCCAGCGCCCGATCCGTCGCCACCGATCGATCCCACGCCCGCACCGCCGGTAGTACAGCAGGCGCCCGTGGTGGTCGTCGAGCCGCCGTCCGCCGCAGTGACCCCGCCGGGCTCCGAACGCCACTCCTGGCCACCGGCCATGGGCGGTGAGCGAGCGCCGGGCATCGGCACTCCGCCGGGCTTCGTCCGCATCGGCGAGGATCTGATGATCGGCGATCAGGACGGCGCACCGGCCCGCCCGGCGCGCGCCGTCGAAGGTGTCATGCCTGGCAGCAAGGCATTCGCCCAGCTTCACAACGGCAACTACTTCATCGGCAGCGTCAAGTGCGCGGATGCGGAACGCATCACGCTGCGCATCGACACGGGCGAGGTCACGCTGCAGGTGGCGGGGATCGCGCGTCTGACCGAACTGGGGTCGTCCGACTACGAGGACCTGCAGAAGGTCACGTCGGGCTTCGTACGACTGACCAACAACAACCGCCTCGTCGGCGGCATCCTGCGGCACATTGCCGACGACCACATCGTGCTCGAGTTCCGCAGCAACCGCGTGATGGTGCCCAAGTCCGAGATCGGCGAGGTCGTTCACGGCGAAGGCGACGCGGCCGTTCGCCTCGACACGACGCGGGAAGAGGACGACTGGTTGAGCCGGCTGGTCGAGCGTCAGCTCGGCACCGGGACGGCGCCTGCGCCGGTGCCCTCGACGCTGCCCGGTCTGCGTACACCGCGCTGAACTGTCAGGCAACACCACGGCACCGGGTATCGTGGCTTTGTGCACACCTGCCTCGAGTGCGGGAACTCCGACATGCGCGCTCACATCGTGGCGGGCGCCTGCATCCACGAGTGCGGCCTGTGTGGTGCCCGCTTCGGCGAGCGCCACGCCGTCGAAGCACTCGCGGATGCCGAGGAAGCCCGCAGCAAGGGCGTCGACTTTGCCGTCTGGCCGCTCGTGCGCGCTCTCGAACGCCTGCCGGGACTCTACGTGCGCGGCGCCGCCGGCGCGGACGGCGGGGCGGGCACGCTGCCCCGCGTCGAACTCGGGGCGACCTCTGGCGACGCCCTCGTACAGCTCGAGAACCTCGCCAAGTCCCTGCTGCTCGGGGCTTCTGCCTTGCATCGCCACTGGGTGATCGAGGTCGAGTACCAACACCACCTGGCCTTCGTGCTGAAACCGCGTCATGGTGGCGGGGGTGTGACTGCCGCCGAGGTGCGTGACGCCAATCTCGACCTCGAAGTGTTGCGCCGCCACCTCGAACGCGACGTGAAGTTGCGGTGGTGGCGGCATGCGGGCGGCACGTCCACCGGGTAGTCTGCAGACCCCGGCCGGTCCGATCCCTGCTGCGCTCGACTTCATGAGCCGTACCTTTCTCGCCGTCTCCTTCGCCGCCCTGTCGTTGCTCGTCGCCTTGCCGGCGCAGCAGGACCTCGATGCGCGCCTCGACGCCGTCAAGGAATTCTCCCGCTACATGAAGAATGCGAAGGAGGAGGCGCTGCAGGTCGAAGCCGTGTTGACACTGAAGGGCAACGAGTGTCGCCCGGCGGCCGAAGCACTCGTGAAGCTCTTGAAGCACGCGTCGACCGCTGTGCAACAAACCGCGCTCGGCGTGCTCGCTACCTACCACGAAGTCTCGACGTTCCAGGTGTGGATCGACGAGCTGCCGAAGCTGAAGGACAGTGAGCAAGCGGCCATCCTCATCAAGGTGATCGGCACCGCAAAACTTGGGGACGGGGTTGCCGCGATCGAGTCGGTGGCGGGCGATGCCAAGGCGACGCCGGCCGTGAAGTTCGAGGCAGCGCGGGCATTGCAGAACATCGGGGCGCCCGGAACTACGGACCTCCTCGCCAGGCTGCTCGGCGATCAAGACGCGCTCGTGCGCATGGCGGCGGTGGACGCGGTCGGAGCGCTCAAGCTGAAGGCCCACAGAAAAGCCGTGACGGCCTTGCTCGACGATGGCGAGTGGCAGGTGCAGACGGCGGCGATCACGGCGGCCGCGCAACTGCGGCCGCAGGAGGCCGTGCAGCCGCTGATCACCCTCATGCGCAAGGCGGGCCGCCTGCGCACCGAGTGCGCGGAGGCACTGTTCCGCATCACGGGCATGGACTTCGGGGTCGACCCGGAGCGTTGGCAGGGACAGTGGACCAGCCTCATGGCGATCGAGGGTTGGCGCATCCCGACCGACGAGGAACTCGTGAAGAAGGCCGAGAGCCGCAAGAAGTACGACGCGTTCTATGGCAAGAAGGACGAGCGCAACACCTTCGCCGGCATTCCAACGACGTCGACGAACGTGCTGTTCATCATCGACGTGTCGGGCTCCATGGACGACCTCGTGATCGAGGTCGAGAAGTTCCAGGGCTACCGCGACCGCAAGCGCTTCACGATCGTGCAGACGGAGCTGCTCAACACGCTCGACACGCTGACGGGCGACACCAACTTCGACATCCTTGCGTTCGCCACCGACGTGCATCCATGGAAGAAGCGCCTCGTGCCCGCCAACGTCGTCAACCGTGACGCCGCCAAGGCGTTCGTGCGCGGCCTCAAGCCGCTCGGTGGCAGCGAATCGCAGGACCTCGCCGCGGCGGGTCTCGGCGGGGCGGCGAACCTCTCGGCCGGCAAGACGAATACGTTGAAGGCGCTGCTCTACGCGTTCGGCGTCGATCCCGAGAAGCCGGGCAAGGCCGTCATCGCGGGCTTCGACAAGACCGCGATCAAGAGCCCCCTCGACACCGTCTACTTCCTCAGCGATGGCCGGCCGTCGGTCGGCAAGCTCATCGACACGATCGAGATCCGCAAGGAAGTGCGGCGCTACAACGAGGTGTTTCGCATGGTCATCCACACCATCGCGATCGGGGACTTCCAGAAGGAGTTCCTGAAGACCCTGGCCGAGGAGAACGGCGGCGTCTTCGTCGATCTCGGTCGGTGAGCGACCTGGCCTTCAGGCTACAGGTCCTTCGCCGCGCAAGAGTCCCCGCGGCCGCAGGCACATGACGGTCGCGGTCGCCGCGATGCCGAGCAGACCCGTGCAGAACAGCGTCGTGGCCATGCCCCAAACCTGTTGCGAATGGAACAGCGCGACGTTGGAAGCGGCGTAGATCGAGCGCGCGCCGAGCGACAGCACCGACATCACGGTCGTGCGTGCCTGGGCCCCGATGCGATGGTTGACGAACTCCTGCACCAGTGCCCAATGCATGCCGAACGGGATCTGCTGCACGAAGAACATCGCGACACCGAGCCAGGCGAGGGTGCGGCTGCCGTG
>JAYUCN010000441.1:0-4594 GCA_043740335.1 Planctomycetota bacterium | reverse complement strand
TGCAGACCGGCCTCGAACCGAACCAGCCTGGACGCAAGTAGTGGCTACCCAAACGCCGTTCGCGCGGTAAGCTCCCTCAGCCCTGAGCCGGGCACTCGCTGCCGGCGACAGGGCTCTCTCCTGAACCCCAGTACCCTCTCCCCTGGTTCGTCATATCGACGTTGTGAGGTAGGTCCGTGTCCGACAAAGCCGAAGATTTCCTCTCCTTCGAGAAGGCCCTGCGCGAACTGAAGATGCGCAGCGAAGAGCTCAAGAAGCTGGTCTCCGAAGGTGAGATCCGTGCGTTCCGCGACGGTGACTCGATGAAGTTCCGCAAGGAGGACATCGAATCGCTGACGGCGAAAGCCGAGGGCGACACCAAGCTGTCGTTCGCGGATTCCCTCGAAGACGATACCGGCATGGTCACGGAGCAGATCTCCGACGAGGACACGCTGCTCGCCGAAGACGATGTCGTCGAGCAGAAGCCGAAGCGCGGTGCTTCGCCGCGTGGCCCGCGCAGCACGGTCGTTGCCGTCGGCGCCGGTGCCAACCGCGAACCGGGCTGGGTCACGGCCGCCGCGATTCTCGGGTGCCTGCTCCTGGTCTGGGGTGCGATGATCGGCTACTCGATCGCGAAGGAGCACTCGCCGCAGGACGGCATGTTCACCTCCGCGTTCGCCGGCAAGGCAGCGAACAAGTAGCGGTTTGGCTGGCACCGGGGTGCCGCGTGCACCGGCCCCCGCTGCCTGGAACGAGGCTGGAACGCGAGCCATTGGCATTTGCTTGCCATGGCCGCTACGTTCGCCCGTGTTGGGCGCGCCACCGGTCGGTCGCGCCAGCACCCATTCGAAGTCGCGAGGGGGCATTCCATGAAGCACACCTTGATGATGGCCGCGCTGCTCCTGGCGTCGGCTGCTTGCGTTACTCCCGAGGCGCATCGCCGAGTCACCAGCGCGAACCAGATCCTGCAGGCGCAGATGGACGCGATGGCCGAGAGCCAGAAGACGTTGAGCGCCGAGAACGAGCGTCTGCGCGGGGAGGTCAGCGACCTCGGCAAACGCGCGTACGATGCCGCCTATATCGACGAACAGAAGAAGAAGCTTGGCGATCTGCTGGCCAGGTACGGGGCCGGCACGTCAGCCGCCCAAAGCGGCGTCGAACTCGTGCAGACCGCGGAGGGATATGCCTTCCGCGTTGCCGGTGGCGTGCTGTTCGCGCCAGGCCAGAACACGCTGTCCGAACAAGGCAAGCGCACGCTCGGGGAACTGGTCGCGTCGCTCGCGGAGCGCAAGATCCGCGTCGAAGGTCACACCGACGACACGCCGATCCAACGCAGCCAGTGGGGTACGAACCTGCGGTTGTCCGTCGAGCGCGCGATGGTCGTCAGCGATTTCCTGATCAATACCGGGGGCCTGAAGGCCAACCGCGTCGGGGTTGCCGGATACGGCGAGTACCGTCCCGCCGTCGAGGGCAACGACGATGCTGCGCGCCAGAAGAACCGTCGCGTCGAGATCCTCATGTTGGATCGGTGACCATCCTCGCCCGATTGCGCAGCAGATCGGCGCGCAGCACCTTCTGGTTGCCACCGGCAGCGGGCGTACTCGTTGTGCTGGCCGCGTGTGCGCACGAGCCTGCCACGGTCGCCGGCGCCACACCACCTCGCTCGGGGCCGTTCGGGTCGTTGCGTGACTTCGTGCTGTTCGAGCGCGCGGAGGGTCGGGGCCCGTCGATCTTCGTCGATCGCTTCGAGGTCACGCGAGCCGACTGGAACGAGTTCGCGGCCACCGACGCCGGCCGCGCCGTCGACGCCGGTCGCGCGCTCGTTGCCGGGGATCCCGCGTTGCCCGTCGGCAGTGTCGATCTGAGGCAGGCCCGTGCCTTCGCAACCTGGCGATTCGCGCGCTTGCCGCGCGGCGATGAGTGGGCGTTCGTCGCCGTTGGCGATGGCCGCAGCCCCAGCCTGTTTCCGTGGGGCAGCAAGGAAGACGCCACTCGCGCGAACACGACCGAACTCTGCCTTGGCGAGCCGACACCCGTCGGCACGTTCGAATCAGGTCGTCGGGCCGGCAGCGACCAGCCGTACGACCTTGTCGGCAACGTCAGCGAGTGGACGGAATCGGTGCCGTCCGACTGGTTCCGCTGGCGGCCCCGCGACGGCAGCCTCGACGACGCCGTTCGCGATGACTTGGATCCGGCAGCATCGTGCAGCCGTGCGCGGAAGTTGGTATTGCGCACGCCAGCGCTCGCGGTCTGGCAGCAGGCAGGTGGCGTGGTGCCCTTGTTGTTCGTGGTCCAGGCGGGTGGGGACCTGGTGCCGCGCGAGGTCGTCGGCGCCGACTTCAATTCCTCGATGACTTCGCTGGCACAGTCAGTGCCGGCAGGCGATCGTCGGACCGCGACCGGGCTGCGCGTGTGCGCCTCGCCGCGCGAGTTGTTGCATGCGCTCGCGACCCGTGCTGTGCAGGTGCGCGAGCAGGATGTGGAACAGTTGCGCCGGTTCGTGCAGCGCGGTCGTCACCACGCGGTGCTCGCTGCCGTGTGGCCGGCCGTCAAGGCTCGGCTGGGTGGTGTCGACAGTTCGGTTGCGCGGTTGCTCGTCGAACTGCTGGAACCAGCGGACGCAGCGAACGGCGGACGCTGACATGCACGAGCGGGAGCCGTTCCAGCGCTACCTGGCCAGGATGGAGGCACTCGGCTTCAAGCCGAGCAGCACGCTGGGGCAGAACTTCCTGCTCGATCCGTCGCTGCATCGATGGCTTGCCGATCAGGCCGCGCCGACGGCCGCCGACACGGTCGTCGAGATCGGCGTCGGCCTTGGCTTCCTGACGCGAGAACTCGCGCAGCGCGCAGCGCGGGTGGTGGGGGTCGAGATCGACGAACGCCTGCTGTCGATCACGCGCGCCGAACTGGGCGACGTCGGCAACATCGAATGGGTCTTGGCGGATGCGCTCAGTGGGCCGGGCCGGTCGCTCGTGCCGGCGATCGCCTCGGCTGCGCGAGCAGCCGAGGCGGCGGGGGGGAGGTTCCTCGTGGTCGCGAATCTGCCCTA
Organism: Planctomycetota bacterium; assembly: GCA_043740335.1. Lineage (GTDB taxonomy): Bacteria > Planctomycetota > UBA1135 > UBA1135 > UBA2386 > DASVAL01. Next base: position 1,566 of record JAYUCN010000441.1, on the reverse strand, counting down.
TTCGATTTCGGGTCCGCTGCTCGCGGAACTGGCGGCGCTCGAGCCGCTGCCCGAACGCGCCGTGCTGCTCGTGCAGAAGGAGATGGCCCAACGGATCGCGGCGCGGCCTGGGACCACCGACTACGGCGGCTTGTCGGCGAACGTGCAGGCTGTGTTCCGTGCACAGGTCGTACGCGATGTGGCGCCGCAGGTGTTCCGGCCACGCCCCAAGGTCGTTTCCGCCGTGCTGCTGCTCGAGCGGCGTACAGATGCGTCACCGGCCCTGGCGACGGCGTCGGCGCGACGTGAGTTCGGGGCCTTCGTGCGCCAGCTGTTCCAGCAGCGGCGAAAGGTGCTGCGCACGACCATGGCAGCGGCTGCGGCGGCAATCGGGAGACTGCCACCCGAGCTGCCCGAGGCCGAGCTACGGGGGCGAGCCGAGCAATTCGCGCCGGAAACCCTGGTGGCATGGTGGCGGGGCTGTCGCCAACGGCAGGACTGATGTGCGGCCCCGGACGTGGGGCGGCGGGTGAGCCAATCGAGGCAATCAGCCCCGCTTGACAAGCACCGACGGGATGCTACAAAACGCGGTTGCCAACAACACGCAACGTCCCCGGGACTCCAATCACCTTTCCCCGGACATGGATGGGCCCCGATGCGGGTCCGTTCCACAAGGGCAGTGCGCACGTTGGGGTTGCAGGCAGGCAGGGCTGGCGGTGTGGCGGTTGACATGGGCTTCCTGGCGCGCGGCAGGTGCTCACGCATCCGGCACGCCAAAATCGGGTGCGACGCCTCACGCCAAGGGCTGGGGCGGAGGTACCCTTTCTTCGCCAAACATACGATGCGGTCGGTTGTTGCGCCGCACCGTGTTGCTAGGCGATTGCCTCTGCCGAATCCCACGAGCCCTTCCGCACTACCCAGCATGGACCGTTTTGAGGACGCCAAACTGCGCATCAAAGAAGCGACGGACCTCGTCGCTTTGATCGAGAGCTACCTGCCGCTCAAGCCGCGGGGCAAGGATCTCCTCGCTCTGTGCCCCTTTCATGCCGAGAACTCGCCCTCGTTCTCGGTCTCGCGCGAGAAGCAATTCTACCATTGTTTTGGCTGCGGCAAGACGGGCGATGTGTTCACGTGGTTGCAGGAGCGCGACGGCTTGACGTTCCGCGACGCCATGGAAGTGCTCGCCGACCGCGCCGGCATCTCGCTCGAAGGCGTTTGGAAGGGCCGCAACGAGGAGTCCCGGAGGGGGCCGGATCCCTACCAGGCGTTCACCGAGGTCGCGACGTTCTTTCACCAGGCACTCGGCACGAGCGAGGGGCAACTCGCCCGCGAGTACCTCGACCAGCGCGGGCTCGCGCCGGCGATCGAGCCGTGGCGGCTCGGCTACCATCCGCGGTCCGGTGCGCTGCAGCGCTTCGCGCAGGACCGTCAGCTGCCGCACGCAGTGCTCGAGGATGCTGGGCTGATGAAGAACGGCCGCGAGATCTTCGCCGGCCGCGTGATGTTCCCGATCGACGACGAACGCGGCCGCACGGTCGGCTTCGGCGGTCGCCTCGTGCCCGGCGCTCCCGGCAGCGAAGGCGACGG
>JAYUCN010000440.1:0-4595 GCA_043740335.1 Planctomycetota bacterium | reverse complement strand
AGACCTGGACGACGGGGGTGGGCGTCCAGACCCACGAAGCTGCGCACTGGGTCAGTGGCGAAGGTGCCATCTACACGATCCCCGCCGGCGTCACGGTGCGTGCGGTGCAGTATCGCGAGACCGGGTACGACACGACCTTCGCCGGGTCGTTCACGTGCAATGACCGCGACTATGACGTGCTGTGGCAGAAGGCCGCGCGCACGGCGTATGTCTGCATGCGGGATCACTTCTACGACTGCCCGGACCGCGAACGCGTCGGCTTCTGGGGCGATGGCACACCGGAGCTGGACCAGTGCTTCTACGTGTTCGATACGCGCTCGCACCGGCTGTGCAAGGAACTGGTGCTGCGGCCGCTCGAGCCGAAGTTCTATCCGGGCCAACACCTCGAGTTCCTCGGCGACTATGGGCTGTGGTTCTACTACCAGCAGACCGGCGACCTCGACTCGCTGCGCGCTGTCTATGAACCGACGAAGACGTTCCTGTTCGAGACCTACAAGTTCGGCAACAAGAACACCTGGTTCGATTGGGGCAAGGAGGTCAAGGACACCGCGATCCTCGAAACCTGCTTTCACTTCAACTGCCTCGGCACGCTGCGCAGGATCGCGCTGCTGACCGGGCACGAAGTGGACGTTCCAGCGATCGACGCGAAGCTGACGGCCGTACGCAGCACCTTCGATCGGCGGTTCTGGCGCGGCAGCTATTACATGTCGTCGCAGGTGACGGAGCCCGACGATCGCGCGAACGCGATGGCGGTCAACACTGGCCTCGCGGACGCGACCAAGTGGCCGGCGATCTACGAGAACGTGCTCGCGAAGAAGACCTACGCGAGCTGCTTCTTCGACCGCTGGGTGTTCGAAGCCCTGTGCACGATGGGGCGAGAGGAGCAGGCGCTGCTGCGCATGCACGCGCGCTATCGGACGATGATCGGGTGCCGCTTCACCACGCTGTGGGAGCACTATGACCGCTGGTGGGCCTCGCGCATCGATGCGTTCGACGATGCTTCGTCGCTGAACCATGGGTGGAACCCGCCGGCACTGCTGTTGTCGCAAACGATTGCCGGTGTCTGGCCCGAGGCTCCCGGCTGGAGCACCTACCGCGTGCTGCCCAAAGAGGCGTTCCTGACGGCGGTCCATGTGGTCGTGCCGTCCGTGAAGGGCGACGTGGACGTGGACCTGAAGAAAACGGCGTCGGCGTACGCGCTGTCCCTCACGTCGCCAGCCAACACGACGGCGATCGTCGGCATCCCCAGACGATCGTTCACCAGACTGGACGCGATCGAGGTGGGGGGCACGACGGTGTGGAACGGCGCCTTCTGCGGTGGCGTGGCTGGCATCGAGTGGGGCGGCGAAGACGCTGGCTACGTGCGGTTCCGCGTGCCGCCCGGCACCTGGAAGGTTGTCGGCACCGGCGTGCTGCCGCAATCGGCTCCGAAACCCATGCCGGCGCCGCTCGCGTCGGACCGGCCGCTCGATCAGCGCGCGTGGACCGTTGCGGCCGCGGTGCCCGACGGCTCGTTCCTGTTCAGCGGAGACAAGATCCCGATCGACGTGGCCGCCGCCAATGCGATCGATGGCGACCCCTGGACCGGCTGGCGCGACATGACAGAGACCCAGCACCCCGGGCAGTGGTTCACGGTCGACATGCAGCGCGAGCAGCGCTTCCACAAGGTCGTGCTCGACAACACCTGGGCGCTGTGGGACTCGCCTGCTGCTTATGCGGTCTCCGTGTCCGCGGATGGCGTGCATTGGGGGAGCCCGATTGCCGAAGGGCGCGGCGAACCAGGCATCACCACGATCACGTTCCCGCCGCAGACCGCGCGCTATCTGCGCATCACGCAGACAGGGACGAATGCCACCTACCACTGGTCGATCTACGAACTCGACGTGTTTGGCGAGCAGTGAGCGGCTGGAGCACGGTTGTTGCACGACGACAGCGGTAGGATCCCGCGCGCCATGGCCATCGACTTGCCGCGTCTCGTGTTCGCTGCCCTGATGGCGGCCGGCCTCGTCCTTTCTGCGGTTGCGCAGGAGCTGGACCCGATCGGCGACGACGAACTGCTCGAACTGCACATCACGCAGGCGTGCGGCACGCTGCGCGAACAGGGCAAGCTCGTGCCGTGCGCGACGTTGGTTGCGCAGGCGGCGACGGCGAAGACGTTCGCTCAAGCACCGACTACGGAGCAGGTCCTCCCCCTGGAGCCGACCCACGTCTACGAACTCGTGCGGCGCAGCGTGCGCATCGTCGGCCACTATTACCTGTGCACGAAGTGCGACGAGTGGCACTTCTCGGGCGCGTCGGGCTTTTGCGTCGGCAAGGACGGCATCGTGGCGACGTGCGCGCACGTGACCGCGGCCGACGAGACGATGCGCGAAGCGTTCCTCGTGGTCGCAGACCTGCAGGGCCACGTGTGGCCCGTCGAACGTGTGCTCGCGAACGACGAGGGTGCCGACCTCGCGGTCCTGAAGACACCCGAATCCGACTGCGTGCCGCTAGCGCTGCGCGGCGGCGTGCGCGTCGGCGAACGCGTGTACTGCCTCTCGAACCCGGACCACCAGTTCGGCTTCTTCAGCGAGGGCATCGTGGCGCGCTGGTTCGCGCAGCGTGATCCGGTGCCGGAGGGGGAGACCGAAAAGCCCGCGGACCAGGTGACGCCGAGACCGTGGCTGCACGTGACGTGCGATTTCGCGAAGGGCAGCAGCGGGGCGCCGATCGTCGACTGCAGAGGCAACGTGGTCGGCATCGCGCAAGCGACGACGACGGTCGTCTACGACGAGGAGGCGGACGTCGTCGACACCCAGATGGTGTTCAAGACGGCGACGCCGGCCAAGGCACTTGCCGCCCTGCTGCCCGCCCCGAAGGCCGACACCAAGGGCGCGGACCACCGGTAGTCAGCCGCCGCTCGCGCGCGTCAGGTTCGCGCGGGCTCGAGCCTCGAGGGCTTGGCCGAACGGCGTGAAGAACAGGCGTTCACGCTGCAGCATCGTCGCGAAGAACGCAGCACGGCCCGCGGCGAAGTCGTCGTCGGGCACGTGTGCGTACTCGGCCCGGATGCGTTCCGTGTTGCGCGCGAACTCCGGCCACGGCAGCGCCAGCGACATGAGGTCGAGGTCGAGCACGGCGGCAGCACCGTCGACGCTGGGAACATGGCGCTTCGTGTCGAGCACGATGCGCTGGGCGCGGTCGACGTCGCGCTCGTTCCACCCGGCGGCGCGCAACCGTTCGCCGGCCAGCGCGGCACTGTCATCCTCGTTGGTCTTGCTACGCGAGTCGTAGATTGCGTCGTGGAACCAGACGGCCATCGTCTGCACGGGGTCGAGTGGAAAGGCGCGGCCAGCGTGCAGCATGCCGCCTATGTGTTCCATCGTGTGGTAGTGCCGGTGCGGTTCCTGATGGCGGCGCGTGAGTTCGAGCAGGAGGTCAGTGGACATGGCGTGGCCACTACAGAGCCTACCGCAGAGGCCGGTGCCATCGGCCGGGGCCCCATTCCGCGATGCCCCTGGCCAGCGTCCGGGGCGGCTGGCATGGGCGGGTCGAGAGCGTAGCCTGAGTTGGTCAGGCTGGGAGTACTGCCCGCGGCGTTGGCCCCCGGACTCCAGCGCATGACCGCGATGCGCAACATCCTGGTGCACAGCTGTGTCGCCGTCGATCCCGCCAAGGTGCACGCCGCGGTGACGCAGCGCCTCGGCGATCACGAGCGGTTCGCCGCGTGCATGGCGCAGCTCATGTGATCCGGTGCGAACCACCCATTCCACGATGCCCCTGGCCACGGCTGCGTCGGTTCCGTATCGTCTTCGCCCCCATACCGTGGCCATCCCCCGCGTCACCATCGTCGGCCGCCCCAACGTCGGCAAGTCGAGCCTGTTCAACCGACTGGTCGGTCGCCGCGTGTCGATCGTCGAGCCGACGCCGGGCGTGACGCGCGATCGCGTTACCGCGACGGTGCGGCACGCCGATCGCTCGTTCGAGCTCGTCGACACCGGCGGGCTCGGTCTCGTCGACGAGGCGCTGCTCAAGGAGCACATCGAGGCCCAGATCGAAGTGGCCCTCGCGACCGCCGATCTCATCGTGTTCGTCGTCGACGGCAAGGATGGGCGCGTGCCCGGCGACGACTTCGTCGCCCGGCATCTGCGCCCGCTCGAGAAGAGGATCGTGCTCGTCGCCAACAAGATCGAGTCGTTCCACGACGAGATGGCGATTCCGGAATGGCAGAAGTTCGGCTTCGGCGACGCGTTGCCCGTGAGCGCGAAGGAGGGCTTTGGCACCAGCGTGCTGCTCGATCGCATCCTTGCCGAGCTGCCGGCCAAGGTCCCCGAGGAGGACGCGGCAGAAACCGACGTGCTGCGCTTCGCCGTGGTCGGCAAGCGCAACTCGGGCAAGTCGACACTCATCAACCAGCTCGCCGGCGAAGAGCGCGTGATCGTGCACGAACTGCCCGGCACCACGCGCGACGCGGTCGACGTGCTGTTCGACTTCGACGGCAGGAAGCTGATGGCCATCGACACGGCCGGCGTGCGCAAGAAGAAGAGCCTCGAGCACGCCATCGAGTTGTTCGCCCACGCGCGCGGCAACGACAGCATCCGGCGGGCGCACCTGGT
>JAYUCN010000439.1:0-1855 GCA_043740335.1 Planctomycetota bacterium | reverse complement strand
CAGGACCCCAAGCCTGCGACGCCCACCCCGCCGGCACCCGGGGCCGCGGCCCAGGATCCGGCGGCCTGGAAGGTCCTGCGTACCTATGCGGTCGGCGGAGAAGGCAGCTGGGATTACGTCGCCATCGACAGCGACGCGCGGCGCCTCTACGTGCCGCGATCGACGCACGTGCTCGTGCTCGATGCCGACACCGGCAAGCAGGTCGGTGAGATCGCCGACACGGCGGGCGTGCACGGTGTGGCGCTGGCGACCGACCTCGGCCGCGGCTTCACGAGCAATGGTCGCGCCAATACCTGCACGGTGTTCGAAGTGAAGACCGGCAAGGCGCAGAAGACCATCGACACCGGCAAGAACCCCGACGCGCTCGCGTACGAGCCAACGACGAAGTGCGTCTACATCGGCAATGGACGCAGCAACGACGTCAGCGTGATCTCGGCCGAGAAGCTCGAGGTCATCGCCACCATCCCGGTCGGCGGCAAGCCGGAGGCGATCGCCGTCGATGGGCAAGGCAAGGTGTTCGTCAACGTCGAGGACAAGAGCGAGATCGTCCGCATCGACGCCAAGAAGAACGAAGTGGAGCAGCACATGGCGCTGGCGCCCGGCACCGAGCCCACGGGGCTTGCGATCGATGCCGCGCATCACACGCTGTTCGCTGCCTGCAGCAACGAGAAGATGATCGTCGTCGACGCCAACACGGGCAAGGTGCTTGCTTCGCCGACGATCGGCAAGCGCACCGACGGTGCTGCGTTCGACACCGTCGGCGGCTACGCACTCAGTGCGAACGGCGATGGCACGCTGAGCGTGGTCGCGACGCGAGGGACCAAGCCGTTCACCGTGGTGCAGACGTTGCCGACCGAGCCCGGCGCGCGCACGTTGGTGCTCGACCCGAAGACACGACAGATCTACCTGCCGACCGCCGAGTACGAGCAGGCACCCGCGGACGCCGCGGCCAGCGGCGGCGGTCGCAGCGGGCGGAGGGCGAAGCCGGGTTCCTTCAAGATCGTCGTCGTCGGTCTCTGAGCCGCACCGGAGTGAGCGCCCGTGACGTGGACCGAGTTCGTGAATGGCCTCATCGACAGTCTGCTCGCCACCGCGGACCGCTTGCTGCAGCTGCCGATGTTCGTGGTGCTGGCGGTCGGGTTGCTGCTCGCCGCCTTGTTGGCACTGCCGCTGCTGTGGCTGCGGGGTAGCCCGGGGCGGGTGTGGCTGCGGCGCACGTTGCTGTTTCTCGAAGTGGCGCTCGCGGTCTGCCTCGCGGCGTGGGTCGTCGACCGCCGGCTCGTTGCGCTGCAACAGGAGATCAGTGAACTGCGCACGCGGCTGAACACGCCCGTGTCCGCGAGCAATGCCACCGCCGGGCCGGAGGTCACGACACCGCGGCACCGGCAGGTGCTCCTGTTCGACGCGGGCAAGTGCCAGGCGGAACTCGGCGAAGTGTTCGGCGAGTTGACCTTCCGGCCGATGGTCTACGACGAAGCCACGGACTTCGTGCAGGTGCGCATCGCGAGCCCGCTCGCGCAGGCCTGGCTCGTGGTGGTCGACCTGCGCAGCGCCGGCCTCGCGATCGAGATCGGGGCGACTCTGGACAGGAAGACCATGACGTCGGCCTTCGCGCGCACGAACCACTGCAGCGTCGCGATCAACGGCGAGGCCGGGAACTCGCCGTTCCCGAACTCGGGGCTTGGCGACTGGCGTGGCCACCTGGTGCGTCGCGGCGAGGTCCTGCTTCGTGAGCCGGCTGGACGGCCGCGGCCGGTGCTCGCTTTCGATGCACAGAACCACGCCACGTTCACGGCGATGTCGGCACCGAACCGCGAGTTGCCGGCGAACGCCCACAACGTGCTCTGGGGCAGGT
>JAYUCN010000438.1:0-4611 GCA_043740335.1 Planctomycetota bacterium | reverse complement strand
CCACGCGAGGTTGCCGACCTGCATGGGGCCTTGCGACGTCGTGTCCTCGTTGAAGCGGCGGATGTTGCGCGAGTCCTCCAGCAGCAGCTTCTTGTTCTCGGGGTTCTTGAGCCAGGTCTCGAGGCGGCTCTTCTCCTGCTGCATGTTGAACGTGACGGGGCCGTCGGCGAAGTCCTTGTCGGCGACGATGCGCATCTCGAGCTTGCCGAGGCTGGCGATGCGCTCGAGCACGCGCTTCTCTTCGAGCTTGTCCTCGAAGAAGGGCAGTTCGATGAGGATGCCCGTCTCCCCGCTGCGCGTGATCGTCGGATCGAGAGCACCGCTCGGGTCGATGCGCTCCGTGATGACGCCGATCGTCTGCTCCATGATCGCGTCGATCGAGGCGTTCTCCTTCTGGCGCAGCTGGTCGAGCACGTCGCGCGGCACTTCGTAGCGCAGCTGCGTGCCACCCTTGAGGTCGTGACCGAGCGGCACCTTCAGCGTGACGATGCAGATGAGGCTCGCGACGATGGCGAGCAGGACCAGGAGGAACTGGCGACTAGCGTTCTCGAGCATGACGGTACGACACTCGCCCCAGCAGCGCTGGGTTCCATGCAGCGCGTCGGGGGTGGCGTTCCCCCGATCCGCGCGGCTCAGTCCGAAAGACGAACGGTCGGAATACGAAACCGGGGAGTCACTGTGCGGCGGGGGTGGCGTCGCCCTTCTTCATGCCGCTGCCCTTGCCGGAGCGCGGGTACTGCAGCTTGCCGAGATTCGGGTCGAGGCGCGTCGACTTGCCTTCGCGGTCGCGCAGGTAGTAGAGCTTGGCGCGGCGGACGACCCCGCGTTCGCGCACCTGGATGTCCGCCACGCGCGGCGAATGCAGCGGGAAGGTGCGCTCGACGCCCTCGCCCGAGACGAGGCGGCGCACGGTGGCACTGCGGCGCACGCCGCTGCCCTGGAAGGATATGACCGTGCCCGCGAACAACTGCACACGCTCCTTCTCGCCTTCCTTGATCAGATAGTGGACTTCGACCGTGTCACCGATCCCAAAGTCCGGGATCGAGGTCTTCATGTGCTCGAGTTCGAGCTGGCGCAGGATGTTCATGGTTCGGATGGGTGCTGTGGCTGCTGGGCTACGCCTCAAGAGGGCGCGTCCCGGTCGCCGGTGCTGGCAGGGGGTCTCTGGAATCTGAGGTAGTTCTGTGCAGTGCTTCTGTGCAGAGTTTCTGTGCTGTCAGCAACCTGGCCTGCTCGAGCCGCCACTTCGCCACCGCCGCATGATCGCCCGACAACAGCACGTCGGGCACCTTCATGCCGCGGAACTCGCGCGGTCGCGTGTACTGCGGGTAGTCGAGCCATTCGCCTTCGAAGGACTCGAACACCGCCGAGTCCGCACAGCCGAGCACGCCTGGAATGAGGCGCACCGCGGCTTCGAGCACGGCCAGCGCGGCGAGTTCGCCGCCGGCCAACACGAAGTCGCCGAGCGAGATCGCCTCGAAGGCGAGCCCATGGCGGATCCGTTCGTCGTAGCCTTCGTAGCGGCCGCACAGGAACAGGAGCCGCTCCATGCGGCTCAGTTCCCGGGCGCGCTGCTGGTCGAAGGTGCGACCGCGGGGGCAGAGCAGGATCTTGTGGAAGGGACCGTGAGTCCGCTCCACATAGTCAACAGCATCAAAGATCGGTTCGGGTTTCAGCACCATGCCCGGCCCACCACCGAACGGTCGATCGTCGACCGTGCGATGCGGGTCGTAGGCATGGTTCCGGAAGTCGACGAGGTCGACCCGGAGGTTGCCTTGAGCCTGCGCGATCCCGAGGATGCTCTCGTCCAGATAGGGCCGGATGGCCTCCGGAAAGAGTGTCAGGATGGCGCAGCGCAAGGTGCCTTGCCGCGAAGAAAGGGTCGAGCAGACTAGGGTGGCGTTGCAGGGCGGTCAAGTCGGCTGGTGATTCCCTCTCGGGCGCGGGTAGGCTCGCGGCATGTTCACGGGCCTCGTGCAAGCGGTCGGAACCGTGCGCTCGCGGGAGCCCGTCGGCGAGGAACTGCGCCTCGAGGTGGGGCTTTCAGGGCTGGCCGGGCCGTTCCGGATCGGCGATTCGATCGCGCTCGCCGGGGTCTGCTGCACGGTCGCGGCACTGGCTGGGAACGCGGCGACATTCCACCTGAGTAGCGAGACGCTGCGCTGCACCTGGCTCGGGTCGGTGCGCGTCGGCGACCGCCTCAACCTTGAAGGGGCGCTGCGGGCGGGGGAGCCGCTCGGCGGGCATTTCGTGCAAGGGCACGTCGACGGGGTCGGCAGCGTGGTCGCGACGATCGATGCGCGCGGGGGTGGCGAGCTGGGTGCAAAGGTCCCCGCCGATCTGCAGAAGTACTGTGTCATGAAGGGCTCGATCACGCTCGACGGCGTGTCGCTCACGATCGCCGGTCTGCAGGGGGATGTGGTGCGGATCGCCGTGATCCCGCACACCGCGGCCAGCACGACGTTGGCGGGCAAGCGGGTCGGTGACCCGCTGCATGTCGAGGTCGACGTGCTCGCGAAGTACGTCGAGAAGATGCTTGCAGCTCGGGGTCTCGCGAGGTGAATGGTGCCGTGGCTGCCACGGGAGCGCGCGGTGGTGCGCTCGACGCCAGCATGGAAACCTTGCCACCTACGTTCGTGGTCCGATGCCGGTGCGGACTGCTGCTCGCGACCACGTTGCTCCCGCTGCTGCTGAGCAGCTGCTTCACGATGGGGTTGTGGGGCTTCACCCCTGAGACGGAGAGGGATGCATTCACGGGGAAGGAGGAGAGCACGTTCGCCTACGACGAAGAGACGGAGTGGTCGTGGCAGCTGTTCTGCCTGCGGGTCCTGTTGACGCCCGTGACGGTCGGCCTCGATTGCCTGACATGCCCTGTGCAGGCCGTGTTGTTCTTCGCCGACGATGATGACGACGGGTGTTCGGATCGCTGAGTTGGTCAGAGCCGCGCGCCGCGCACGAGATCCCAGCGCGCACCGGGTTCGAGCCATTCTGGCGGTGCTTCGGCTGTCGGTGCGGTGCGTCCTTCGCGCGGTCGTTGGTCGAACACGGCGATCTTCGAATCGCCGAGCACTTCGAGTTCGCTGCCGCGCACGATGGCGGCGGTGCCTTCGTCGATGCCGAGCCCGATGAGCTGCGGCAGCTTCGTGATGAGTCCCTGCAGGTCGGCAGTGCGATGGCGCGCGACGAAGTGCTGGTCGATCGCGCAGCCCGGCAGGAAGCCGAAGCCGCGGTCGTAGCCTTCGCACCACTCGTCGGTGTTGCCGAGCGGATTGCCGCGCACGAGGAACTCACCCTGGATCGTCGCGCCGGCGGAACTGCCGCCGATGACGCCGCCGCGCGCGAGCACGGCGTGGAAGGCAGCGACGGCCGGCGTGCCGTCGAAGGCATCGACGAGTCGCCATTGGCGGCCGCCGCCGAACCAGACAGCGGTGGCGTCGGCGAGCACTGCGAGCTGCTCCGTCGTCACGTCGCGCGGGTGGTTGGCGTCGAGCGTGCGGATGTCGCTGACGCCGAGTCCCTTCAGTACGGTCGCGAACGGATCGCTGCGGCGCCCTTCCGCCGGCATGGCACCGGGCACGAGCACGACCTTGGCCGCAGCACCGCCGGCCAGTTGCACGAAACGCTCCGCCACCGCCTTCGGGATACGCCCGCCGCCGATGATGACGAGGGCGCCGTTGCCGACGCGCGGTTCCGCCATCGGGGCCTCTGGCCATGGCGCGGCAGCACGATCGCGTGCAGCGCGCTGCCACGTGACGAGGTCGGCCTTCTCGCCCGCAGCGAGTTCGACGACCCGTTGTTCGCGCCCTGCACTCGCGGCCAACACGAGCAGTGCCTTGCTGTCGCCGAACACGCTCAGTTCGCGGCCGTGGATCGCGACGGCCGTGTTCTCGTCGACACCGATGCCGAAGTGGCCCGAGTGCTCCGTGAGCACCTGCAGCAGGCGCGGCAGGCGAGCGCGCTTGAGGAAGTGCTGGTCGCTGACGGCGAACGGCACGAAGTCGAAACCCTGCGCCACGACCGGGTCCTCCTTGCCTTCCTGGATCATCGTGCGCGTCTGGATCGCGGTGCCCGCCGAGGTGCCGCCGACGACGCCGCCGCGCGCGAGCAGCGCCTGCAGTTCGCGTTCGACGCGCGTGCCGAGGTAGGCCTCGGCGATGCGCTTCTGCACGCCGCCGCCGAGCCAGACGCCGGTCGCTGCGCGCAGCGGTGCGCAGAACGCTTCGTCGTCCGCCTCGACGCGATTGCGCGTGTGGAACACTTCGAAGTGAAAACCGGGGTGATCCGTCTGCCAGCGCGCGATCGTCGCGTCGCGTCCCTTCGCTTCGTCGGCGGTAGCGCTTGCAGTCGGGATGAGCACGATGCGCGCGTTCGCACCGCCGGCGAGTTCGAGGAAGTGCGCGTAGACCGACGCCGGCAGCTTGCCACCGCCGCCGAGGATGCGGGTGCCGGGCAGGCCGGCGGGATCGATCGTGGGTGCGGTCTGGCCGGGCAGCGCGGCGGTGAGCAGGAGCAGTGCCAGGATGCGGGTCGTCGGCATGTGGCGGAGGATAGCGAGCCGACTACGATCGGCCGTGGCGTGACATCTTCTCCGCATCCGAACCAAGCGCCGCT